>JACVSB010000320.1 GCA_014534155.1 Thermoleophilia bacterium | reverse complement strand
GTGCTCGAGCTCCGCTTCGGGCTCACGGGCGAGAAGCCTCGCACCCTCGAGGACGTCGGCACCGAGCTGGGCGTGACCCGCGAGCGGGTGCGCCAACTCGAGTCCCGTGCGCTCCGCGAGCTGCAGGCGGCGGCGCCCGACCTCCGCCTCTACCTGCACGCCGAGTAGCGACCGGACCGGCGCCTCCCGTCTAGGGCAGGTCGCCCTCGCGGTAGGGCCCGCGGCGTTCCTCGGAGAAGCGCGCGTACGCCTCCCCCGGCGACGTCGTCTCCTCCACGACCCCGGCACCGTGACCTCGCGCGAGCTCGGACGCCGGGTAGAGCACCCGCGTGCCGGCTCGGCCGCCGACCATGAGGATCGCGCACGGCCCCTCGCCGGCCCCGACGAACACGTGCTCGGTCCACGGCGGGCAGTGCACGAAGTCCCACCGGCGCAGGCGCCGCTCCTCGCCTTCGACGAGGAGGAGGCACTCGCCGGCGAGGACGAGGAAGTCCTCCTGATCCTCCTCGCCGTGGTACATGCAGTTCGGCACGCCCGGCTGGAGCACGTGGATGTTCACTCCGTACTGGGCGAAACGCGCGTCGCCCTCGAACGTGACCGCGGACCCCAGCTCGGGGTGGTGGACCCAGCTCGCCTCCCTGGCGTTGAGGACGAACCAGCCGTCGCCGCTCGGGACGACGCCCTCGGGACGCGCCTCGAGCCTCGCCTCCTTCACCACGTTTCCACCTCCTCGTTCCCAGCCGCTCGCGGGCGGCGTCGACCGGCGCGGGTAGTGTGAAGGCGGATGTTCGTCGACGTCCACTCGCACATCGTCCCTTCGGGCGACGACGGCGTGACGTCGAAGGAGGAGGGCCTCGAGCTCGTGCACGAGGCGGGCGAGCGCGGGACGAGCGTCGTCTTCGCAACGCCGCACGTGTGGCCGCAGCTCGAGCTCACGCCGGCGCGCGAGGCCGCGATCCGTGCGGCGCACGGCTGGATGGCCGAGCGCGCGCGGGAGTGGGGGGTCGACCTCCGCTTGGGCTTCGAGCTGACCCCTGCGCCGTCGCTCCTCGAGGACGACCTCTCGCGCTACCGCCTGGGCGGGACGGACGCGGTCCTCATGGAGCTTCCGTTCGAGGGGCCGCTGGCGCTCGCAGAGCGGGTGGCCGGGGAGATCGAGGCGGCGGGTCTCACGCCGGTCCTGGGGCATCCTGAGCGATCCGAGAGCGTGATCGGCGACCGCGGACGCGCGCGCGAGCTCGCTGTCCGCGGCTGGCTCCTCCAGGTGAACGCCACGAGCCTCCTCGGGTACCACGGCGCGCGGGCGGAGCGAGCCGGCTGGTGGCTCCTCGGGGAGGGGCTCGCCGACCTCGTCGCCTCGGACGGTCATCGCCGCGTGCGTCCTCCGTTCCTCGACGGGGCCTACGACGCCGTCGTCCGGCGCCTCGGCCCCGACGTCGCCCGGCTGCTCTTCGACGGCTCCGCGCTCGGCGTCGGGCGCGAGGCGGCGGCGCACCTCTAGCCCCGAGCCTACGGCAGCGGGGCGGTGCCGATGTCCCGCAGCGAGGAGAGCCGCGCCAGCGATTCAACCTCGATCTGGCGGACGCGCTCCCTCGTCAGGCCCAGGCGGCGGCCGATGTGCTCGAGCGTGTGCGGCTCCTCGCCGCAGAGCCCGTAGCGAAGCTCGAGGACGCGG
>JACVSB010000378.1 GCA_014534155.1 Thermoleophilia bacterium | reverse complement strand
CGCGAGGGAGGCGCTCGGCTCCCGCGTCCAGCTCGAGGAGCGGCCCGTGTACGAGATCTCCACGACTCTCGGAACGTTCGACTTCGCGTTCATGGGCAGCGTCCTCCTGCACGTTCGCGACCCGGTTCGTGCGCTCGCGGCGGTCGCGAGCGTCCTGAAGCCCGGAGGGCGTCTCCTGTCCGTGGACACGGTCTCTCCGCTTCTCACGGCGATCCACCCGCGCCAGCCTGTCGCCCGACTCGAGGCGCCCGGCTGGCCACTCTGGTGGCTCTTCAACCTGAGCGGGTACCGGCGCCTGTTCGAGGTCGCAGGCCTCGAGATCGTCCGGACGGGAAAGCCGTTCTTCCTCAAGCGCGGGCCGCGCTACCGCGCGACGACGAGAACGCACCGGCCGCTGTACGGCCGGTTCCAGGAGGCGGCTACCCGGGTGGGCGTTCTGCACAGCTCCGTGCTCGCCACCCCAAGGCGCTAGCCGACGCAGGAGGCGCGATCACCCACACCGTCTGCCTGTCCGGCTTCCTCCTCGGAGCCGCCTCCTCCGGCTCCGGCGTTCCGCGGTACGCGCTCCGGCTCGCCCGCGCGCTCGACGCGGTCGCCCACGACTTCCCCGAGCTCGAGCTCTCGCTGCTCACGACACCGGCCGGCGCGGAGGCGGTAGCGCCGCGCGCGCTCGCGGTCAGGGAGGCACGAGCGCTGCGCCCACTCGCCGCGAGACCCGCCGCGCGGCTCGCCGCCGAGCAGATCGCCGTCGCGGGCACGCGCGCCGACCTCGTCCACTTCTTCGACCTGAGCGGTCCCCGGCTTCGCCCGGCGCGGCCGTTCGTGACGACGATCCACGACGCCTCCGTCATGCACGGATTCCGTCGGATTCGCCACGCCTACAAGCGCCTGCTCTACCCGTGGGCGCTTGCGCACGCCCGCCGGGTCATCGCCGTCTCCGCCTTCGCCGCCTCCGAAGCGTGCCGGCTCTTCGGGGTGCGTGAGGAGCGCCTCGCCGTCGTCCGTTCCGGCCCCGGGTTCCTCGACACCGCGGGGAGCGTCGTTGGCGCGCGGGAAGCGGGCGGCGGGAAGCACGCGTTCGTGCTCTATGTGGGCGACCTGACGTTGAAGAAGAACGTCGCCTTCCTCGTCCGCGCCTTCGATCGCGCCGGTTCCCCGGAGCGCCTCGTCTTGGCCGGTCGCCGGG
>JACVSB010000322.1 GCA_014534155.1 Thermoleophilia bacterium | reverse complement strand
TGCTCGCTGCCGCGGCGCCGACGATCGAGCGCCGCGGGCTGACACTGGTCGGGATCACCGTCACGAACCTCGAGGACGCGCGGGCCGTCCAGCTCACGCTGCCGTTCGAGCCCGACCGCCGCGCGGCACTCGACGCGGCGCTCGACGCCGTACGCGAGCGCTACGGCCTGAACGCGATCACGCGCGGCGTGCTCGTCGGCCGTGACGAGGGCTTCACCGTGCCGCTCCTCCCGGAGTGACTCCGAGTGTCGCGGCGACTGCGGCGGAACGCCTGAGCTCGAGAAGAGTCTGCTCGCCGATGGGTACGCGCCCTCTTGCGCGACATCCTCGACACGTTCACCGAGGGCCGCCACACGCCGGACCTCAGAGAGGCGCGGGCCGTACTCGGGGAGGCGGGGACGCGCGATGCCTGACGCGTCACGCAGGCGAGCATCGTCGGCCACCGCCGACGACGCCGGCGGTCGGAACGCTCGCGGCTGAGAGGAACGTGTCGCGGGTCGATCCCGCCGCCTCCATCGCTGCTGCAGACCACGCCTCTGCGAGCGGAATGGAAGAAGGTCGAGAGCGCTAGCATCCAGGCGCGAGGCGATCGTTGATCGCGACCGCAGCGGGAGTGATCGCGCTCGCTCTCGTCGGCGTCGCCGTCGCTCACGAGGTGACGTGGCGCGGGACGACCGGCTACGACGTCTGCTCCGGCCATGCCCATCGAGACACGTTCTTCGGCGGCGGGGGAAACGACGAGCTCTACGGCCGTGGCCGGGCCGGACACGCTGTTCGGGCAGCGGGGCCGGGACGTCCTCGCCGGAGGACGTGGTCCCGACATCCTGAACGGCGGGCCGGGCGTGGACGCGCTCTACGGGGGCCACGGCGACGACGTGATCCTCGCCCAGGACGGCGACCTCGACGTCATTGTCTGCGGGCCCGGCCGCGACATCGCATGGGTCGACCAGGGCGCCGACTACTGGGAGGCAGGCGGCTGCGAGGACGTGCGCCGCAGGTAGCCGCGCGGGCTCGAGGCGTCGTTCGCGGCGTGCAGCACGCTCTCGTCAAGCGGCCGTAACGGCTCTCGCCGCGGAAGCACCGCTTCCTCTTCCGTCGGTGTAGCGGTCGCGCTCACGCAAGTTGTCGGACGCTCGCCTCGAGCGAGGGACGACGCGTCCCGCCCGTGGTCGCGCTCTGGAGACGAGGCGCTCCGGGCCCCTTGCGGTCGGAAGCGGTAAGAAGCCGCCGAAACCTAGGGAAATCCCTGATGCGTTCCCCCGCGCTTCGTCGTACGTTGCGACGTAACGCACTTGACGAGGGAGGCGCTCCGATGGCAGTCCGATCCGAAATTCTGACTCCCCTTCGCCCCTCGACGGCCGCGGCGACTCCATCCGTGCACCCCAGAGCCGGCAAGCGGACGCTCGTCGCCCTTGTCGTGGCGCTGCTCGCGCTGCCGCTCCTCGCCTTCGTCGCCGAGGGACTCGTTCCCGTCGGCGCGCTCGTCGCCGCCCTCGTTCTGGGCGCGTTCCTCGCAGCAGCGGTGCTCTACTTCGCCTCCGTGCTCGCGCTTCTGGGGGCGTTCCAGGGGTCCTCCGACGGGACTCACCTGATCCCGTAGGGGAACCGGAAGGGGCGGGAGAGGCTTCCCCGCTGCGGCGACTGC
>JACVSB010000246.1 GCA_014534155.1 Thermoleophilia bacterium | reverse complement strand
CCTTCCCACGATCGGCACGGGGCTGCAGCCCCTTCACGTGGGAGTCTTCATCGCGCTTGCCGCACTCGTCGTCTACTACGTGATCCTGAACCGGACGACGCTCGGGTACGAGGTGCGGGCCGTCGGGTTCAACCCGGAGGCCGCGCGCTACGGCGGCATCTCCGTCGGCAGGAGCTACTTCCTCGCGCTCGCGATCGCCGGGGCGTTCGCCGGCCTCGCGGGGTCGCTCGACATCCTCGGGTGGAAGTTCACCGTTGCGACGAACGACATCCAGGTGAGCACCGTCGGCTTCGTCGGGATCGCCGTCGCGCTGCTCGGGCGCAACAAGGCGGTTGGGATCTTCTTCGCGGCGCTGCTCTTCGCGGCGCTGCAGACCGGGACGTCGTCGCGCCAGCTCGACCCCGACGTCTTCCCGCCCGAGCTCGCCAGCAACCTCTCGACGATGATCCAGGCCCTCATCATCCTCTTCGTGGCCACCGAGCTTCTGATCCTCTACATCTGGCAGGCGCGGAAGCGCCTGGGGTTCTCCGGGCCGGCGCGCGTGCAGGCCCAGCTGAAGGGATGAGGGCGTGAGCGTCGCCGCTCCGACCTCCTCGCAGGAGCGGCTGCGCCGGATGACGGAGCCGCGCTCGCTGGCCGTCCTCGGCATCTGCCTGGGAGTGCTCGCCTTCTGGCTCGCCCTCCCGCCCTGGCTCGTGCGCGGAGCGGCCGGGCCGGTCGCCGTCGGCTTCCTCGGAGCGGCGGCGGGCCTCTGGGGTCTGACGCGCGGCGAGCGCAAGGCCGGAACGTGGGCGCTCGTCGTCTCCGGCCTCGGGATCGCGGCCGCGCTCTGGGCGCAGGGGCGAACAGAGGACTCGCTCGAGACCGTCGTCTCGACGGGGCTCGTCGCGGCGACGCTCCGGTTCGCGACGCCGCTCGCCTTCGCCGCGATCGGAGGGATGTTCTCCGAGCGCTCGGGCGTCGTGAACATCGGGCTCGAGGGGATGATGCTCGGCGGAGCCTTCTTCGGGATCTACGCGGCCGCGGAGAGCGGTTCGTGGATCGTCGGGATCCTCGGCGCGATGCTCGCGGGCGGCCTCCTCGCCCTCATCCACGCGGTCTTCACGATCACCTTCCGCGCCGACCAGATCGTGAGCGGGTTCGCGATCAACTTCCTCGCGCTCGGCCTGACCGGATACCTCTTCCGCTCGATCTACGGAACCCAGGGCACCCCCTCCGACGTGCCGCGCATCCCGGGCGTGACACTCCCCGGCTTCGTGCGGGACATCCCCTTCCTCGGCCCCGTCTTCGGCAGCCTCAGCCTGATGACCTGGGTCGTCCTCCTCCTCGTCGTCCTCGCCTGGCTCGTCCTCTTCAAGACGTCCGTCGGGCTGCGCCTGCGCTCCGTCGGGGAGCATCCGCGCGCGGCGGACACCGTGGGAATCTCGGTCTACCGCGTCCGGTACGCGGCCGTCGTCCTCTCCGGCATCCTGGCCGCGCTCGGGGGCGCCTACCTCTCCTTCGGCTTCGGCGGCTCCTTCAACGAGAACATGACGAACGGCCGGGGCTACATCGCGCTCGCGGCCGTCATCTTCGGAAAATGGACGCCGTTCGGCGCCCTGGGCGCGTGCCTCCTCTTCGGCTTCGGGTTTGCGCTCTCGATCCCGCTCCAGCGTGAGGCAGACATCTCGGCCAACATCGTCTCCACGCTCCCGTACGTGCTCACGCTGATCGCGCTCGTCGGGGTCATCGGCCGCTCGCGCCCGCCGGCGGCGGTGGGGCGGCCGTACGTGAAGCAGTAGGGGATGCGGAACGCGCCGGCCGTCCTCGCGCTCCTCGTCGCGCTGCTCGCGCTCGCCCTCCTCGGCGCCGCGGCGTGGGCCGCGCGGACGCTCGTCGACGTGAGCTGGCTCGAGGCGGCGCTCGCGGCGCCGGCCGCAGGTCTCCTCTCGCTCCTCGCTCTCTCGCTCGCAGGCCGCGCGGAAAGACGGCGCCAGCGCACCCTGGGGCGAGCGGGCGGCATCGCGCTCGCGCAGGCCGGCCGCCTGCTCGGGTGGCTTGCCCTCCTCATCACGATCTCCGCCGCCCTCGCTCTCGCGGTGTTCGGGATCCTCGTCTGGACAGACGGCCTCACGAGGACGCCGTGGTGAAGCCGCAAGCGTCGAGGGCTACAATCGCGTGCGTCTCGGCGACCCACCCCCACCGCGTGCGCCCCTAGACCATGTTCGAGATCGGCAGCAGCCTGCGCGAGGCGCGCCTCCGGCAGAGCGTCGACTTGGCGCGCGCGGAGGACGACACGAAGATCCGGGCGAGGTACCTCCAGGCGCTCGAGGACGAGCGCTTCGACATCCTCCCCTCGGAGACCTACGTCAAGGGGTTCCTACGCACGTACGCGGAGTACCTCGGGCTGGACGGGCAGCTCTACGTGGACGAGTTCAACTCCCGCTTCGCGACCGCCGAGGAGCCCGTCCTCGCGTCCGCCCCGGTCAAGCGCCGGCGCAGGCGCGCGTCCGAATCGGGCTTCGTGGTCGTCACGGTCGCCGGGATCGTGGCCGTGGCGGTTCTGTTCGTCGTCGCGTTCGCCTTCTCGAACGACGAGCCGCGCTCCGACGCGACGCCGCTCGGCGGGACGAGCAAGGCCGCGACGG
>JACVSB010000200.1 GCA_014534155.1 Thermoleophilia bacterium | reverse complement strand
TCGTCATCGCCTCGGCGAGGTCTACCTGTCCGCGGATGAGATTGCCGAGCGCGTGGGCGAGCTCGGTGCGGCAATTGCGCGCGACTACGCGCGGCTCGAGCCCCTCCTCGTCGTCCTCCTGCGCGGCGCGTTCGTCTTCGCTTCCGACCTCTCGCGCGCGACGCCGACCCTCCACGGGCTCGACTTCGTCGCTCTCGCGGGCTACTCGGGCCCACTCGAGCGAAGCGGAGCCGTGCGCCTGATGAAGGACCTGGACGTCCCCATCGAAGGCCGCCACGCGATCGTGGTCGAGAACGTCGTGGACACGGGCCTCACCCTGAACTACCTCCTGAAGCTCCTCGCGCTCCGGCGGCCCGCCGACATCGCGATCTGCGCGCTCCTCGACCGCCCCTACCGGCGGCTCGTCGACGACCTCCCGCTCCGCTACGTGGGGTTCACCGCGCCGGACGAGTTCTTCGTCGGCTACGGCTTCGGGCTCGACGGGCGTTACCGCGGCCTCGGCGACCTCCACGTCCTGCGGCGCCGGTAGCCCTAGAGGTAGCCGAGCGGATTCACCGGAGCGCCGTTGATCCGCACCTCGAAGTGGAGGTGCGGCCCCGTGCAGGAGCCGGTGCACCCGACGGCGCCGATCGCCTGGCCCTGGGAGACGGAGCCGCCGCCGACCCAGATCGCCGACAGGTGGCCGTACGCCGTCGACATCCCGTTTCCGTGGTCGATCACGATCAGGTTTCCATACCCGCCCATCCAGCCCGCGATGATCACCCGGCCCGACGCGGCCGCGCGAACCGCCGTCCCGATGGGCGCCGAGATGTCGATCCCCTCGTGCATCCGTCCCCAGCGGAGGCCGAACCCGCTCGTCACGGGACCGGAGACCGGCCAGATGAGCCCCGAGGACGACGGCGCCGGCGCCTCCTGCGCGGCCGGCTGGCCGTCGCTGCTCGTGCTCGGGCTCGCAGCCGTCTGCGCTGCGGCCGCCTGGGCCGCCGCTGCCTGCGCGGCTTTGATTTGCGCGGCGATCGAGGCACTCGCGGCGAGCAGGGAGTCGAGGTCCTCCTCGTGCTCGTGCCGCTCCTCTTTCACGCTCGTGAGGAGTCCGCGCTTGTCCGCTCTCGCCGCCGCGAGGGCCTGCTGGCGAGCGACGAGCGTCGCGCGGGCGGCCTCTGCCTCCTTCGCCTTCGCCGCGAGGACAGCGGTCGCCTTCTCCACCTCGTCCTTCGTTTTCCCCGTTCGCTCTCGCGCCGTCCGCATGGCGGCCTTGAGCCGTGCGAGCGTCCTGGCGATGCGGCGGTCCTGCCGCCCGACCTCGTTCATGAAGTCGACCTTCTCGATCAGCTCACCGAGGCTTCGCACCTGAAGCAGGATCTCCAGCGTGTCGGCGTCGTCGCTCTCGTAGAGCTCGACCAGGCGCCGCTCCAGCGTCCGCTGCGCGCCCGCGTGGTCGCGCCGCAAGCGCTGGAGGTGACGCGTCTGCCACTCGTACCGCGCCTCGAGGGCGGCGAGGCGCGCCCGAAAGCGCGCGAGGTCGGACTGGAGCTCCTCGAGCTTCGACGAGAGGACTCCGATGTCGCTTCCCAGCGAGCGGATCTCGTCTGTGGCCGCGGTGATCTCGCTCGAGAGGACGCCCTCGCGCTCCTTCTCGTGCCTGATCGCGTCGCGAACCGCCGAGATCCGGTTGTCGATCGAGCTCCGCCGCTCGGAGAGCGACTGGCCGAGCGCCGCCGGCGTCGCGAGCAGGAGGGCCAAGGCGGCAGTTGCGACGAGGATGTTCCGGCGGGGCGTCGCCAACGGGGAGGAGTTTCGCTCGACGGGCGGACATCCCTCTGTCCGTCCGCGCGACCACGGGTGCTGAAACCCGGTGTTGTACACGAAACCGCCGGCACGGGCAACGGCCGTCCGCGGCGGGTGAGGGTCGCTGCCTTCCTGCCTGGCGCGCGCTCCGCCCCGCGCGGCCTACGGCTGCTCCGGCTGCGGCGGGTCGGGCGGCGACGGCGAGGGCGTCGGCGCGGGATCCGGAAGATCGCCCTCATCGGGCGGCGGGGGCTCGTGAACGAGGGCGACGTCGGGGGCCCGGCGCCGCTCACGCGTGCTGACGGCGGCGCGTCGCCGTCCGCGCCCGTTCCTCGTCTGCGCATCCACCTCGGCCTTGCCCTTCGTCGGAACGCTCTCCTCGGCGCCGTTCGGCCCCGCCTGCAGCCTAGACGGGCGAGCGGCCACCTGCCGCTCGGCCGGCGGATCGAGCGCGCGAAGCGCGTCGGCCACCTCGAGGCGAAGCGGACCGACGAGCTCCCGGTAGTCCTCGTCGGAGACCTTTCCCGTCCGGTGGTCGAACTCGAGCTCCTTCAGCGCGGCGAGCGCGCGGTCGCGCGCTTCCTCACCGCGAACGCGTTCCTCGTCCCTTCGCCCAGGCTCCCGCAGGGCGTCGCCGCGGCCGGACGGGAACAGGAACGGCGCCGCCGCGAAGACGACGCATGTCACCGCGAGGAGCGCGGCGAGGGCGAGGGCGACCGCCTCCATCACGCCCGCGCGAGCGCTGACTCCTCGTCGGCGAACCGGCGTGCCAGCCGACGCTGCTCCCGCGCGTCCGGCCACAGGGCGACGAGCGATCCCGCCAGGTACACGAACCCCGCAAGCCAGATGAGGTTCACCAGCGGGTTCACGATCACCTTCAGGAACACGGTCTCGCCACGGAACTGGTCTGCGATCACGAACAGGTCTTCCGCGCGCAGCGGGTCCGAACGGATCGCCACCTCGTTCGACGTCTGCTGCTCGGCGAAGTACCGGTTCTTCCCGGGGGTGAGCACGCCCGCCGGCCTCCCGTCACGCCAGACGGCGAGGCGGGCGCGAAGCTCCTGCGCGTTCGCGGCACGGCGCTCGCTTGCGCCCTCGTACAGGAGGGTGTAGCCGGCGACGGTCGTCTTCTCGCCGGGACGAAGCGCGACCTCGCGCGTCGTCGAGAACCCGCCGATCCCGACCGCTCCGACCAGGAGGAGCACGATCGCCGCGTGGACGACGTAGCCACCATAGCGGCGGCGGTTGCGACCGACGAGGCTTGTGAACGCCCCCAACCACGTCGCGGAGCCCGTGGCCTTGCGCGCGCGCGTGCCGCGCGCGAACTCGAGCAGGATGGCCGCGAGCACGAACACCGCGAACGTGTACCCGACGAGCCCGGCGGGTCGCGAGCCCGCGCCCAGCGCGACGAGAAGGACGCCCGCGGCCAGGGCCGCCGCCGCGGGCCAGGCCACCGCGCCGCCGAGCGCGCGCAGCGAGGAGCGCCGCCACGCGAGCAGAGGGCCCACGCCCATGAGGAGGACGAGCGGAAGCCCGAACGCGATCGCGAAGAAGTCGTAGTAGGGCGCACCGACCGTGACCGCCACCCCCCGGACGGCCTCGGACACGATCGGGTAGAGGACGCCCCAGAGGACGGTGAGCGCGAAGGCGACGAGGAAGAGGTTGTTGTAGAGGAAGGCCGCCTCGCGCGAGCCGCGCGACTCGAGGCGCGTGCGGGAACGCAGGACGGGGAGCCGCCAGAGGATGAGCGCGGCGGAGCCGAGC
>JACVSB010000079.1 GCA_014534155.1 Thermoleophilia bacterium | reverse complement strand
GGGAGGGGGCATCGCCTTCGCGGCGATTGTGCGGGAGATCCCGGGAACGGGCGCCGCGGACGTGACGAGCCCCTATGGGTACGGCGGCCCCGCCGGCCGGGGCGAGGGCGAGTCCTTCTACCGGGCGTACGGGGACTGGGCCGCGGCGGAGGGGATCGTGACCACGTTCATCCGCTTCCATCCGCTGCTCGAGAACTACCGGCTCGCGGCGTCCTTCGTGATGCTCGAGCGGGTCGCTGACACGGCCTCCTGGCGGCTAAGTCCCGACCGCGACCTGCGCGCGGGGATGCACCAGATGCACCGCCGCGGCGTCCGGAAGGCGGAGCGTCTCGGCGTCGAGGTGACGATCGAGCGGAGCCCCGGCCGGCGCCGAGAGTTCGTCTCGCTGTACGAGCAGGCGATGCGGCGCGCGGGCGCCGCCGCGTACTACATCTTTCCGGACGGGTACTGGGACGCTCTCTTCGCCCTCGGCGAGACGCTCGTCCGCCTCGACGCCCGTCACGAGGGACGCCTGCTCGCCAGCCAGCTCCACTTCGCCTCGCCGCCCTGGCTCCACTACCACCTGGGCGCCGCGTCTGATGAGGGGTTCGCGACGGGCGCGAGCAAGCTCCTCTTCCTGCGCGCGGCGGAGTGGGGGCGCGAGGAGGGGCTCGCTGAGCTCCACCTCGGCAGCGGGCTCGGCGGTCGCGAGGATTCGCTCTGGCTCTCCAAACAGCGGTTCTCGCCCGCGGACAAACGGCCGTTCTTCCTGGGCAAGCTCGTGCACGACCGCGATCGCTACACCGAGCTCACCGGCGGCCGGACGCCGACGGACGGGTTCTTTCCGGCCTACCGCGCTGGCTCCCCCCTCGGGCGGACGGAAGCGCTCGGATAGGCTCTGCCGCCGTGCGCGGCGGCGGGCAAGACGGCGGCATTTTCGGCGCGGCCACCCGGGCGCGCGCGCGGGCGCGACGCTAGCCCGATGCTCGCGAGGGCGGTCTTCTGGGGCAGCGGCGCCGGGATCCTCTGGACACACGCGGGCTACCCCCTGACTGCGGCGGCGCTCGCGCGGCTCCGGACCCGCCCCGTCGCCCGGGGCGACGTCGAGCCCACGGTCAGCCTGATCGTCGCCGCGCACAACGAGGAGGGGTCGATCGAGGGACGCGTGGAAAACGCGCTCTCGCTCGACTACCCGGCCGAGAAGCTCGAGATCGTCGTCGCCTCGGACGGGTCGACCGACCGGACCGACGAGGTCGTCGAGGCGCTCGCCGCGCGCGAACCGCGCGTCCGGCTCGTGCGCTGCCCACGTGGGGGAAAGCTCGCGGCCATCAACCACGTGTGGCCGCAGACATCGGGGGAGATCCTCGCCTTCTCCGACGCCACCTCCCGGTGGGAGCCCGATGCCCTTCGCCTGCTCGTACGCAACTTCGCCGACCCGCAGGTCTCCTACGTGTCCGGCCGGCTCGTCTGGGAGCGAAGCGACGGGACGAGCCGCGAGAGCACGTACTGGCGCTACGAGAACCTCGTCCGCGCAAGCGAGTCCGCCTTCGGCTCCATCACCGGCGGCGTGGGCCCTATCTACGCCGTGCGTAGAGAGGATTTCGTCACGCAGCCGTACGGCCAGGACGCCGCGCTCCCGGCGCTCATGGTGCAGCGCGGGCGGCGCGCCGTCTTCGATCCCGAGGCCGTTGCGCGCGAGAAGCCGGCGGCGACCATGGAGGCCGAGTACGGCCGCAAGGCGCGGATGTTCACGTGGTCCTGGTACCAGCTCCTCGCGGGTACGCCGACGCGAGGCGTCGACCCGCTCTTTCGGTTCGCCTGGTTCTCGCATCGCACCCTCCGGTACGGAAGCGGGCTTCTCCACATCGCGCTCCTCGCCTCGTCCCTCGCGCTCGCGCCGAAGCGGCGCGTGTATCGCACGGCGCTCGCGGCGCAGCTCGCGTGCCTGTCGCTCGCGGCGGCCGGCCGCCTGCGGGCGCCCGTTCCGGGCGCGAGCCTCGCCTACTACTACGTCCTCGTCTCGGCCGCCACGGTCGCCGGCCTCCTGCGCTACGCCCGCGGCGGCGTGCCGCGCACCTGGGAGCGCGCCGAGGGAACGCGCTGAGCAGCCGCGAGGAGCGCGGCGACCGTGATCCCGGCCAGCGGCCAAACCAGGTAGGAGCCGTGGAAGACCCGGCCGAGGAAGACGAGGAGGAAGAGCGAGAGCGCGAACCCCGCCGCGGCGGCCCAGAGCTCCGGCAGCCGGCGTAGCCTCCAGAGGAGCCAGCCCGTGAGGGGGAGCCAGACGAGCGCGAGGAGCGGCAGGAACGGGTACGGGCCCGTGCGCGAGCCGAGGAGGCCGGCCTTCAGGAGGAGCCCGGAGAGCCCGTAGCCGACGATCCTGTACGTCCGCCCGCCGTACTCGATGGTGTCCGCCCAGAACGCGCCGGCGTTCCAGACGAGGAACGGAAGGACGCCGGCGGCGACGACGGCTGCGAAGATCGCGCCTGCGCGGGCGAGCTCCCGTGAGCGCCCCTGCGCGAGCGCGTACACGGCCAGGAACGGGAGGGCGACGAGGGCGAACTGCTTCAGGAGGACGGCCGCGGCGAGGGCCGCCGCGGCCCACGCGAGCCGCGCTCGTGCCACCAGCGCGAAGGCGAGCACCGTGAGGACGAGGCTCGGCGCGTCCGCCGTCCCGAACCAGGCGCCGCGGACGGCGAGCGGGCTCGCGGCGAGCGCGGCGCCTGCGAGCAGACGCCATTGCAGGGGCCCGGGGAAGACGAGGGCGACGCCGAGGGCGGCGAGGGTTGCCAGGAGCACGAAGAAGCGGTAGTCCGACCAGGGCTCGGGGAGGAGAGTCCAGACGGCCGCGGTAAGGGCGGTGCCGGGCCAGTAGGCGAAGTGGCGCAGCGCAACCTGCTCGCGTCGCGTCTCCTCGCTCACCGAGCCGTTCAGGCTGTAGAAGCGCTCGAGGCCGGTGTGGCTGTAGTCGTGCCCGTACGGGTTCTGGCCGTCCCGGAGAAGGTCGCCGGCGAGCTCGATCTGGTACGTCGAGTCGTTCGTGTGGAACCACGGCGCCGTCGCCTCTCGTAGTGCGGATTGCAGGAGGACGGCCGGAACGGCGAGGAGCGCGGTGACGGCCGCGGTGAGCCCGATCCCTGCCCACCTCGGCCACACGGGCCGCGACCACGCGACGGCGCCGGCGAGCGCGACGACGACGCCCGCGAGGAGCGCCGGCGCCCGGATGGCGTCCACGTCCCACTCGCCGTCCGCGGCGTCGGCCAGCCGGGCGAGCGGCCCGGACGGGCTCGCGTGCCCGGCGTGGAACGCCCACGGCTCGGCCCCGAGGAGGGGGACGTTGACGAGGACGAGCGCACCGAGCCCGGCGAGGAGGACGAGCGGACGCACTAGTGGACGGCCGCGGCGCGCTCGGCCGGGCGCGCCGAGAGGGCGGTCGGGGCCCGGACGACGCCGGACGCGGCAGCCAGGGCCGCTGCGCCGATGCCGACCGTGATCCAGACGATCGGGTCGTCGAGGAAGACGCCGTAGACGAGGGAGTGGACGACGAGGGCCGCGAGGACGGCGAGGAGCGCGAGGCCGAGCGCCTCGTCGCGCGTGCGCAGGAGCCAGAGCGTCCGCACCGCCCCCCCGAGAAAAGCCAGGTAGAGCGCGAGCCCGACGGTCCCGAGCTCGGCCGCGATCGTGAGGGGCGCCGTGTGGGAGACATTGCGCCGCGAGCGGCGCGCGCCCTCCGCCTGGTCGCGGCTCGCGGCGGGCTGCGAGGCGATGCCGACGCCGACGACCGGCTGGCGGACGAAGACGGGCCACGTGTTCGCGAGGAGCGTCGAGCGCCCACTCGTCACACGGGCTGACGACTGGCTCTGCAGCAGGAGGGCGAAGGTGGCACCTCCGCCGAGGACGAGCACCGCTGCCGCCGTGAGAAGCAAGCGGCGTGCCCGCGGGCCGGCGACGAGGAAGGCGACGAGGACGACGCCGGCGGCGAGGGCGAGCATGCTGGACTGCGAGTACGAGAAGTAGAGACCGGCCCAGAGGAAGGCCGCGAGCGGGATGCCGACGACGAGCGCGACGCGGCCGAGCCAGAGCGCGACCAGGAGGACGAGGATGGCGAGGACGAGGTGGCGGCCGTAGATGCTCGGGTCGGAGAAGAGGGACGTGACGCGGAAGTAGCTCGTGTACGCGTTTCCGACGGCGACCTTCGGGTCGTAGAAGACGAGCGATCGCGTCCACGCCTCGGCCAGGCCGAACGCGGCGAAGAGGGTTGCGAGCGCGAGCGCCTCGACGGCGAGGACACGCGGGAGCCACGCACGCACGGGCGCGTGCGCGACGACCGCGAAGAGGACGGCGAAGGGGCAGACGAAGAAGGCGATGCGCTCCTTTGCGGCGGCCGCGTCGTCCGCCCAGAGGAGCGAGGCCGTCGCCAGTGCGACGAGGAGGGCGGCCGGGACGGTGAGGACGGGAGCGAGCTCCCTCGGCTGCGCTCCCCGAACCGTCCGCCAGGCTAGCGCGAGCCCGGCCGCCGCGACGAGCGCGTACAGCGGCACGAGCCGGCCGAGCCGACCCTCGTCGGCGAGGCCGATGAAGAACCGGTTCGAGCTCTCGATCTCGAAGGGAAAGCGAAGCGGCGCCGCGGCGAGCACGGCCGGCGTGGCCGCTCCCGGATAGCGGACGAAGAGGGCAGCGAGGCCGCCGAGCGCGGGCGCCGCCACCGCGAGCCCGAGGGCGGCCGCGCTCGAGCTGACGTCGGCGGGAACGAGCTCCCGCGCGAGCGCGGCCTCGGCGGCGGCGAGCGCGAGCAGGCCTGCCACGAGTACCCAGCGCGACCGTCCGGCGATCGCGCCGAGAGCGCCCGCGGCTCCGGCGACTGCAGCCGCCTCGATCATGGGCCCGAGGGCAGCCGGCCCGCGCCCGGCGTGCCGCGCCCACCTGCCGCGGCTCGCGTCTCGGAGGCGGCGGGTCGCGGCACGGGGGTAACGTACAGCGACGGGCGCCCGCACCAGCCGGTGACCCCCCTACGGTGAGCCGGAGCGGCTCGCGTCCAGGTCGCGCCGTTTCCCGTGAAGAAGCTTCTGCTCGCGCTCCTCCTTGCCGCCCTCGCCGCAGCCGGGGTCGCCGGCGCGCTCTGGTACCGGGAGCAGACGGAGGAGAAGGTCGTGCGCGGCTCCCCCACGGTCGAGTTCGTCTCCACCGACGCCCCCGGCACGACGATGCGAGCGAAGCGCGAGGTGCGGCGGTTGCCCTGGCCGATGTACGCCTACGACCGGGCCCGGACGCACTTCGCGCCCGAGTTCCGCCATCGCCCGCCGTACCGGCGGCTCTGGAGCTTCGAGACGGGCGCCTACATCGAGTTCCCGCCGGCCGTGGCCGACAACCGGCTGTACGTCGCGAATCAGCGCGGCGAGTTCATCGCGCTCTGGGCCGGAAAGGGGAAGGTCTCGTGGCGCAGGAGCTTCCACCGCTGTATCGCGGCCGGGCCGGCAATTGCAGGCGGCCTCGTCTACATGGCCGTGATGAACCCGATTCCCTGCGAGCGCTCGAACCGCGCAGCCCAGCGCGGCTTCGTGATCGCGATGGACGCGGAGACGGGGAAGACCCGGTGGCGCCGGGACATCGGCGTCACGGAGTCCTCGCCGCTCGTCGTGGACAAGTACGTCTACGTCGGCTCCTGGGACCACAAGGTCTACGCGCTCGACGCGCGCACGGGCCGGGTGCGCTGGTCCTACGACGCCGGCGAGGAGGTGAACAGCGCGGTCGCGTATGCGAGCGGCACCGTCTTCATCGGCGGTGACGGCGGCCACGTCTTCGCGCTGAACGCGTGGACGGGGAAGCTCCGCTGGCGGGCGAGCGCGTTCGCCCGCTTCGGCCGCCGGGAGTACTTCTACTCGACCCCAGCCGTCGCGTACGGGCGCGTGTACATCGGAAACACCGACGGGACGCTGTACGCCTTCGGCGCGCGGAGCGGCAGGCTCCTGTGGGCGAGCACGGCCGGGACGTACGTCTACACCGGGCCCGCGGTGTGGCGAAACCGGGTCTACGTGGGCAGCTACGACGGGTACTTCTCGGCCTTCGACGCGGCGACCGGCGACCGTGTGTGGCGCTGGTCGGCGCCGGGCGCGATCCACGGCGCTCCCACTGTCCTCGCCGGCCTCGTCTACTTCTCGACGACGAGCGGTGGCATCGCGACGGCGAAGGCGCAGCGCTACATCAAGGTCGGGCGGCGGGGGACGTACGCGCTGGACGCGCGCACCGGCAAGCTGGTTTGGCGCATGCCGAGGGTCGGCACGTACTCCCCGATCGTGGCCGACGAGCGGCGCGTCTACCTGACCGGTGCCACGCGGGTGTACGGGCTGCAGCCGAAGAAGGCGAAGGGCAAGTCCAAGTCGTAGCGACGGGCCAGGGGCCTGTCCGGGAAGCCCTCGCGCGCCGGGTGCAGCTGAAACCGGGCGCTGGCGGCGTCCTCACTCGCGCACGATGCGTGCAGATTCGCGCTCCCTGCGTCCTCGCCAGCGCGCGATTTCGGGTGCCCCAGCACCACGCACGTTCCGGACAGGCCCCTACGACGCGCGGACGAGCTCGTACCCTTCGCGCAGGAAGGGAGTGCGATCGATGAGCGCCGCGATCTCCGTCGGCACGAACACGCCCTCCTCCGTGACGTAGCGGTCGATCCGGTGGGCCGGCGTCACCTCGAACGGCTCCTCGGACCCCACGAGGTCCTCCCAGCTCGAGCGTTCGGGCGGGTGCTCGGGCACGAGCTTGAACGTCTCGCAGGCGACGACGACAGGGACGGCGTTCTCGTTCGCGCCGGCGGCAAGCCGTTCCGTCCCTGCCTTGTTCACGAGCGTCCCGTCCACGAAGACCGTGTCTGCCCCGAGGAGGACGAGGTCGACGGTCGTCGCCGCGTGCGCGGCGTCGTCGTCGGCGACGAGCTCGACGGTGAGCCCTTCGCTCTCGAGGTCGTCGGCCAGCCGCCGGCCCTCCTCGTGCGGCTCGGTAACGGTGCAGACGACGCGGGTCGGGCGCGCGTGCACGATCGCCTCGTGAACGGTCGCCGACGCCGAGTGCGTCATGACCGTTCCCTCGAGGTCGGCCCTCAGGAGCGCCACGATCGCGTGCACCGCGCGGTCGCGGCGCTCGATCAGCGCGCGGCACTGCTCCAGCAGCTGCTCCTCCGTCCGGCCCGCCGCGAGAACGCGGCCAACGGCGCCCGCGACGGCGCCGACCGACGGCCGGGCCGCGGCCAGCATCCGGCCGACCTCGAGCGGGTCCGCGCCCCGCGTGACAGCCTCGGCGAGCGCCTCGACTGCCTGGCGCGCAAGCCAGCCCGCTCCGTGCGAACGGTCCTCGGCGACCAGCTTCACGTGTTCGGCGATCGTCTCGTTCATGCCAGGCGGCGGCCGTGCCGCTTCCACAGGTACCCACTCCCGAAAAATCCCACCGGCGGAGGCGCGCTCCACTCTAAACCGGCGCCGGAGCCGCTGCTAGCCTCGTGCACATGGAGCAAAGCGAGGCGCGCCGGCCTGGCGCCGAGGCCGGCCGGGACGACGCCTCGCGGCGCTTCGAGCTG
>JACVSB010000344.1 GCA_014534155.1 Thermoleophilia bacterium | reverse complement strand
CGGCTGACTGGGCCTCGGTCGCTGCGAGACGGGAGCGAGGGGCCGGGTCTCGGGGGAGCCGCGCGCTACCGCCAGCCGCTCCCCGTCGTGGACGAGCTCGAGGGGCTCCCCCTCGAGGAGGTCGTACCGCACCCCGTCGGGGCGGATCTCAACGCGTAGGCGTCGGCCGCGATAGACGAGTCCGAAGGCGATGCGCGTCAGCCGGGGCGGAAGGCGCGGGGCGAAGGCGAGCGTCGCCCCGTGATCGCGCATCCCCCCGAACCCGGCCACCGCAGCGAGCCAGGTCCCGGCAAGCGATGCGAGATGGACGCCGTCCCTCGTGTTGAACGCGAGGTCGCGCAGGTCGATGAACGCCGTCTCTCCCAGGTAGTCGTAAGCGAGCTCGACCTGTCCGACCTCGGCCGCGACGATCGCCTGAATCGACGCCGAGAGGGACGAGTCCCGGACCGTGATCCGCTCGTAGTAGTCGAAGTCACGCGCCTTCTGCTCGGCGTCGAAGTGCTCGCCGCAGGCGTAGAGGGCGAAGACGAGGTCCGCCTGCTTCACCACCTGGCTCGAGTAGAGCAGGTAGTAGGGGAAGTTGAGGAGGAGCGGGTACTCGTTGGCCGGCGTTCGCTCGAAGTCCCACGGCCGGTAGCGCGTGAAGCCCTCGGCCTGCGCGGTGACGCCGAGCTCCTGGTCGAACGGAACGACGACCGCGTCGGCGGCGTTGCGCCAGCTCGCCGCCTCCTCCTGGTCGACGCCGAGCTCTGCGGCGCGCTCCGGGTGACGGACGGCGAGGTCGGCGGCTGTGCGGAGGTTTCGTGCCGCCATCAGGTTCGTGTACACGTTGTTGTCCACGAGGGCGGTGTACTCGTCTGGCCCGGTGATCCCGTCGATCCGGAACCCGCCCTGGGCGTCGTGGTGCCCGAGCGAGCGCCAGAGCCGTGCCGTCGCGACGAGCAGCTCGAGGCCCGCCCCGCTCTCGAACTCCTCGTCGCCCGTTGCCGCGATGAGCCGGCGGGCGGCGTCCGCGACCGCGGCGTTGACGTGGAATCCGGCTGTCCCGGCGGGCCAGTAGCCCGAGCACTCCTGCCCGCGGATCGTGCGCCAGGGGAACGTGACGCCGTCCAGGTAGAGCTGGCGGGCCCGGTCCTGCGCGAGGTCGATCGTGGCCTGCCGCCAGAGCAGGGCGTCGCGCGCTGCCTCCGGGATCACGTAGGTGAGGACGGGAAGGACGTACATCTCCATGTCCCAGAACGTGTGGCCGTCGTAGCCGCCCCCGGTCAGCCCCTTGGCCGGGATGGCTCGCTGCTCGGCGCGCGCCCCCGCCTGGAGGACGTGGAAGAGCGCGAAACGGACAGCCTGCTGCAACGCCGCGTCGCCGTCGAGCTCGACGTCGGCGCGGGCCCAGACGTCGTCAAGGTCCTCGCGCTGGCCCCGCCGGAGCCCGTCCCACCCCGTCCGCTTCGCCGCCGCGAGCGCGGCCTCGACCTGGTCGCGAAGCGCCGGCCGCGAGCGCTGGCTCG
>JACVSB010000115.1 GCA_014534155.1 Thermoleophilia bacterium | reverse complement strand
TCCGGATCGGCGCGCTGGTCCGGCACAAGACGTGCGAGCGTGCGCAGGAGCTGCGGGGCCGCTTCGGCGCGCTCGCGGACGCCGCGCCGCTCATCTCGGACCCGATCGTGCGAAACCTCGGCACGGTTGCCGGCTCGCTCGTGCACGCGGACCCGCAAGGAGACTGGGGCTCGGTCATGCTCGCCGTCCGAGCGCGCGTCGAGGCGAGGAGCGCGGCTGGCGCGGCGCAAGAGCGGACGGTTCACCGGGGCGTGGAGCATGTCTTCTGCTGCGGCGGGTGCCGGGCGGCGTTCCTCGCGGACCCCGAGCAGTACGCGGGAGCACGGCCGGCGTGAAGGACATCCTCGACACGCTCGAGCGGTGGGTCGCCGAGCCTGTTCGAGTGGCGACGGCGACGGTCGTCGCCACTCGCCGCTCGGCGCCCCGCGACCCCGGAGCCGCGCTCGCCGTGAACGAGCGCGGCGAGGTCGCGGGCTCGGTCACCGGGGGCTGTGTCGAGCCGGCGGTGTACGAGGAGGCCCGCGCCGTGCTCGCGGGCGGGCCGCCGCGCCTCCTCACGTACGGGATCGCCGACGAGGAGGCGTTCGAGGTGGGGCTCCCGTGCGGGGGAACCGTGCAGATCTTCGTGGACGCGCTCCAGCCCGACCTCGTGGCCCCGCTTGCGGAGGCGGTCCGGCGCGAGCGCCCCGTTGCTCTCGTCGTCCCCGTTGCCGGGCCACAGGCGGGTGCGCAGCGGCTCGTCGACCCCGGCGGCGACGGAGACGGCGCCCTGGGCGACGCGGCTCGGCGGATGCTGGAGCGGGGCGAGACGGGGCTCGTCTCCGTCGGCGAGGACGAGGTCTTCGTCTCCTCGTTCGCGCCGCGCCCGGCGATGTACGTGTTCGGCGCGGTGGACCACGCGGCGGCGGTCGCGGAGGTCGGCCGCTTCCTCGGGTACCGCGTGACGGTCTGCGACGCGCGCTCGAAGTTCGTGACGCGCGAGCGCTTCCCCGAGGTGGACGAGCTCGTCGTCGAGTGGCCGGATCGGTTTCTTGCCCAGGCCCCGGTGGACGAGCGCACCGCCGTGGTCGTCCTCACGCACGACCACAAGTTCGACGTTCCGCTGCTCGAGCAGGCGCTCGCCACGCCGGCCGGCTACATCGGGGCGATGGGCAGCCGGAGGACGACCGAGGAGCGGGAGCGGCGTCTGCGCGAGCGCGGCGTCTCCGATGCGGCGCTCGCGCGCGTGCACGCCCCCGTCGGGCTTCCGATCGGCGCGCGGACGCCCGAGGAGGTCGCCGTCGCCGTCGCTGCCGAGATCGTGCAGACGACGCGCGGACGGGCGAAGGCGAGGCGCGAGCGGGCGGAGGCGGCGTGAAGCTCGAGAACGCGTTCGAGGTCGGCGCACCGCCGGAACGGGCGTGGGACCTCCTCATGGACGTGCCGCGCGTCATCCCCTGCATGCCGGGCACTGAGTTGACCGAGGTCGTGGACGAGTCGAACTGGAAGGCGAGGATGAGCGTGAAGCTCGGGCCGATCAGCCTCCTCTTCGCCACGGACGTGAAGCGCGAGGAGGCCGACGAGAGCGCCGGGCGGGCCGTCCTCTCCGCGCGTGCTCGCGAGACCCGCGGCCGCGGCGGCGGCCAGGCGACGATCGTCTCGACGCTCGCGCCGGTCGACGGGGGGACGCGCGTGGAGATTTCGACCGATTTGACGCTCTCGGGACCGGTCGCCCAGTACGGGCGCGGGATGGTCGAGGACGTCTCGTCCCAGCTCGTGCGCCAGTTCGCCGACTGCCTCGCCTCGCAGCTCGAGCCGCCGTCCGAGACGGAGGCCGCGGTGAGCGGAGAGCTCGTCGCGGCACCCGCGCCCCCTCCGGCCAAGCCGATCTCCGCCTTCTCGCTCCTCGCCGGCGCGCTGCGGCGCGCCCTCGTCCGCCTTGTCAGAAGGAGGGAAGCGTGACCCATGTCGCCCTGTCCGTGAACGGCGTCGCGCACGAAGCGGACGTCGAGCCGCGCCGGCTTCTCGTCTACTTCCTCCGAGAGGACCTCGGGCTCACAGGAACGAACGTCGGCTGCGACACCGTGACCTGCGGCGCGTGCACGGTGCTCTTGGACGGGCGCTCGGTGAAGTCGTGCTGCGTCCTCGCCGCTCAGGCCGACGGGCGGGACGTTACGACGATCGAGGGGCTCGCCGCTGACGGATCGATGCACCCGCTCCAGCGCGCGTTCCAGGAGGAGCACGCGCTCCAGTGCGGCTACTGCACCCCAGGGATGATCATGGCGGCGCTGGCGCTGATCCAGGAGGACGGGGAGCTCGACGAGGAGGCGATCCGCCACGGCCTCGAGGGGAACATGTGCCGCTGCACCGGCTACCAGAACATCGTCAAGGCGATCCAGGCGGCTGCCGGCGAGCTCGGCGCCGCGCACGCGTAGAGGAGGAGAGCGGGATGACGGAGACGATCGACGCGATCGCCCGCGAGGGGGCGCGCTACGTCGGGAGCGGCGTCCTTCGCAAGGAAGACCCGGCGCTCCTCACCGGCCAGGCGACGTTCGTGGACGACATCGTCGTCGCGGGCATGGTCTGGGTCGCGGTCGTCCGCAGCCCCTACGCTCACGCGCGCATCCGGGGCATCGAGACCGAGGCGGCCCGGGCGCTTCCCGGCGTGCACGTCGTGTACACGGGCGCGGATCTCGCGGACGAGTGGGAGGCGGCGCTCCCCTGCGCCTGGCCGATCGCCACGCGCTCCTGGCCCACGCCGACGGACGAGGACGCGCGCATGCCGGACCACTGGCCGCTCGCCAAGGACGAGGTGCGCTTCGCGGGCGAGGGGGTCGCGGTCGTCGCCGCTTCGACCCGCGCGGCCGCGAAGGACGCGGCGGAGGCCGTGGAGGTCGACTACGAGCCGCTCGATGCCGTGCTCGACGTCGAGCGCGCCCTCGACCCCGGCGCGCCGACGTGCCACGAAGACTTCGGCGACAACCGCTGCTACACGTGGACGCTCTCGAGGGGCGAGGTCGACCGCGTCTTTTCCGATGCGCCCGTCGTGGTGCGCGAGCGCTACCGGCATCCGCGTCTCATTCCGAACGCAATCGAGCCGCGCGGCGTCGTCGTCCAGCCCGTACCGGCGCAGGGCGAGTACACGATGTGGTCGGCGACGCAGGTTCCGCACATCGCGAAGGTGACCCTGAGCCTGACGACCGGGATCCCCGAGTCGAAGCTCCGGGTGATCGCGCCGGACGTGGGGGGCGGCTTCGGCTCGAAGCTGAACGTGTACGCCGAGGAGGCGATCTGCCTCGTCCTCGCGCGCAAGCTCCGCCTCCCCGTCAAGTGGATCGAGGAGCGGTCCGAGAACTACCTGGCCACGATCCACGGACGGGGCGTCGTTCAGGACATGGAGCTCGCTGCCACCGAGGAGGGGAAGCTGCTCGGCGTGCGGGCGCATGTGCTCGCCGACTTCGGCGCGTACCTCCAGCTCGTCACGCCGGGGATCCCGCTCCTCGGCGCCTTCCTCTACGCCGGCGTCTACGACCCCGAGGCGTACTTCTTCGAGTGCACCGGCGTCTTCACCAACCGCACCCCGACCGACGCGTACCGCGGCGCAGGACGCCCCGAGGCGACCTACGCGATCGAGCGCGCGATGGACACGCTCGCGCGGCGTGTGGGAAAGGATCCGGCCGACGTCCGGCGGCTCAACTTCATACCCCCGTTCGACGAGCCCCGCGAGATGTACTCGGGGCTGCAGTTCGACTCCGGAAACTACGGCCGGTCGCTCGAGAAGGCGCTCGAGCTCGCGGGCTACGAGGAGCTTCGCGGCGAGCAGCGAGCGCGCCGCGAGCGCCACGAGCGCAAGCAGCTCGGCGTCGGGCTCTCGACGTACATCGAGATGTGCGGCCTCGCTCCTTCACAGGTGCTCGCGGCGCTCCGCTACGGCGCGGGAGGCTGGGACGCGGCGACGATCCGCTGCCATCCGACCGGGAAGGTCACCGTCGTGACTGGGACGTCGCCGCACGGGCAGGGGCACGTGACCTCTTGGGCCCAGATCGCCGCCGACGAGCTCGGCGTCGCGTTCGAGGACGTGGAGGTCCTGCACGGCGACACCGCCGTCGCGCCTCTGGGAATGGACACGTACGGAAGCCGCAGCCTCGCCGTGGGCGGGATCGCGCTCTGGAACGCCGCGCAGAAGGTGAAGACGAAGGCGAAGACGATCGCCGCGCACGCGCTCGAGGCGGCCCCCGAGGACGTGGAGTGGCGGGACGGGAAGTTCCAGGTTCGCGGGGCGCCCGAGAAGGCGCAGACGATTCCCGACGTGGCCTTCGCGGCGTGGACGGCGCACGACCTCCCCGAGGGCGTCGAGCCTGGCCTCGAGGCCACGCACGTCTACGACCCGCCGAACTTCACCTTCCCCGCGGGCGCGCACGTCTGCGCCGTCGAGGTGGACACGGAAACGGGAGAGGTGGAGATCGTCCGCTACGTCGGTGTCGACGACTGTGGCAACGTGATCAACCCGATGATCGTGGAGGGCCAGGTGCACGGCGGCATCGCCCAGGGGATCGCCGAGGCGCTCTACGAAGAGGCGATCTACGACGAGGAGGGGAACCTGCTCACGAGCTCGATGCACAGCTACCGCATCCCCTCCGCGGCCGAGCTCCCTTCGTACCGGACGGACCGTACGGTGACACCGTCGAGCACGAACCCCATGGGTGTGAAGGGGGTCGGCGAGGCGGGCACGATCGCCTCGCCACCGGCCGTGATCAACGCGGTCATCGACGCGCTTCTGCCGCTCGGTGTCGCGGGCCTGGACATGCCGGCGACGCCGGAGCGGGTCTGGCGCGCGCTCCGCGAGGCGAGCGGAGGTGCGGCGTGATCCCGGCACCCTTCGAGTACGAGCGCGCGACGTCCGTCGAGGACGCGCTCGCGCTCCTCGCCCGCTACGGCGAGGAGGCGAAGCTCCTCGCGGGGGGCCATTCGCTCCTGCCGCTCATGAAGCTGCGCTTCGCGCGGCCCTCGGTGCTCGTCGATCTCGGCGGAGTCGACGAGCTCCGCTACGTCCGCGACGACGGCGAGCGCGTCGCGGTCGGCGCGCTCGTCACACACGAGGAGGTTCACCGCGACCCGATCCTCGCGGAGGCGTGCCCGCTCCTCGCGCACGCGGCAGGCGAGGTGGGGGACCCCCAGGTGCGCCACATGGGGACGATCGGAGGCTCTGTCGCGCACGCCGACCCCGCGGGGGATCTCCCCACCGTGCTCGTGACGCTGGAGGCCGACGTCGTCGTCCGCGGCATGGAGGGCGTCCGCACGACGCCGGCGGTCGAGTTCTTCCGCGGCACCTTCGACCCTGCGCTCGCCCAGGACGAGATCGTGACGGAGATCCGCGCTCCGAAGACGGGCGCCGGGGGCTGGTCGTACGTCAAGTTCCACCCGCGCGCGCAGGACTGGGCGATCGTCGGCGTCGCCGCGCTCGTGCAGCGGACGAACGGCGCGGCGGCCCGGACGGCCGTCGGCCTGACCAACATGGGCTCGACGCCGCTCCGCGCGCGGGCCGTCGAGGACGCGCTCGCGGGCGGCGCCGACCCGGGCGGCGCGGCCGAAGCGGCGAGCGAGGGAACGAGCCCGGTGGACGATGCGTTCGCGAGCGCCGAGTACCGGAGGTATCTCGCGCCCGTGCTGGTGCGGCGGGCGCTCGAGGAGGCGCTCGCGCGCTAGCCGCCGGTACGCTGGCCGTATGAGCGCGGCCGGGCGCCTGACGACGCTCGAGGCGGGCGGCGGGTGCGCCGCCAAGTACCCCGCCGCTCGGCTCGAGGAGCTCCTGGCCGGCTTCGCGGCCGCCTCGTCGGAGAACCTGCTCGTCGGGCTCGCCCCGGCGGACGATGCCGCGGTCTACCGCCTGGACGACGAGCGCGCGCTCGTCTTCACGGTCGACTTCTTTCCACCCATGCTGGACGACCCGGCCGTCTTCGGCGCAGTGGCCGCTGCAAACGCGCTGAACGACGTCTTCGCCATGGGCGGGCGTCCGCTGCTCGCGCTCTCGGTCGCGGCCTTCCCCGAGGAGCTTCCGCTCGCGGCCGTCCGGGCGATCCTCGACGGCGCGGCGCGCAAGGTCGAGGAGGCCGGCGCGATCCTCGCGGGCGGCCACACGAT
>JACVSB010000366.1 GCA_014534155.1 Thermoleophilia bacterium | reverse complement strand
GCGCCGTAGATCGGAAGGACGGCGAGCGGGACGAGGAAGTTGACGAGGACCATGATCGCGGCCGAGCGGCTAAAGAGGAGGAAGGAGAGCGGCTCGTCGACGAGGCCGACCCGGACGAGCGCCTGGTTCACGATCCCCTCGTTCCCGAGGATCGTCCTCCAGGCGTAGATGCGGACGAGGTAGCCGCTGAAGAGGGCGATCAGGACGAGGAAGAGCAGGACCTCCTGGTAGCGGCGGAGGTGGAAGCGGAGCGCGTGCGCGAAGGCGTAGGCGAGGGTGACCGTCACGACGGCCGTGAGGAACGCGATCACGAACGTGTTGCGCAGGAGGTCGCGCCAGACGGGGTCCGTGACCCCCTCCCGGTACTGGACGATGGTCCAGTCCGCGACGAGCGCATGCGAGCGCGTGACCCAGAAGCTGTACGCGAAGAAGATTCCCAGCGGGACGACGAGGAACGCGAGCAGGAACGCCGTCGTCGGCGCGAGCTGGAGAGCCGAGAGCCAGCGATCCCGCGCCGCGCCGCGCGAAGGGAGGAACGAGACGGCTCGCCTCGCGAGGAACCCCTTTCCGACGTCGACCGCCACGCCCGGCGCTACTCGGCCGGAAGGACGAGCGCGGCTTCGGCGGGCCAGCGGACGTAGGCGGTCGCGCCCTCGCCCAGCTCGTCCTCGCCCGCCGGCCCCTCTACGGTCACGAGCACGCCCGGCGCGAGCTCGACGAGCCAGCGCACGAGGTTGCCGAGGAAGACGCGGCGCGCGACGACGCCGCGCAGGACGGGCCCGTCTCCCCCGTTCACCTGGGCGATCGCGAGGCGCTCCGGGCGGATCGAGACCGCGACCTCCTGCCCCTCGGTCACGTCGGCCGGGGATGCCACGAGCTCCAGGCCGTCGACGCGAACGCGGGTGCCGTCCCCGCCCGCGGCCGTAACGACGCCCTCGAGCACGTTCGCCTCGCCGATGAAGTGTGAGGCGAACACGTTCGCCGGGTGGTTGTAGATCTCGGTCGGATCTCCCTCCTGGACGATCCGGCCGTCGTTCATGAGCACGATCCGGTCGCTCATCGTGAGCGCCTCCTCCTGGTCGTGCGTCACGTAGAGGAACGTCGTCCCGAGCTCCTCCTGGATCCGCCGGAGCTCGAGCTGCATCGCCTTCCGGAGCTTCAGGTCGAGCGCGGTCAGTGGCTCGTCCAGGAGGAGCACCGGCGGCCGCGAGATGAGCGAGCGGGCGAGGGCGATCCGCTGTGCCTGGCCTCCCGAGAGCTGGTCCGGGCGGCGGCGCTCGACACCCGGGAGGCGGACGAG
>JACVSB010000207.1 GCA_014534155.1 Thermoleophilia bacterium | reverse complement strand
TCACTCGGACGACCGTGTCGGCGCGCAGACGGCCGGCGAGCGTCATCTGCCCCTTGAGAGAGCGGGCCGCGTAGTCGGTGTCGCAGCGGAGGCCCGCGCGGCGGAGCTCCGCCATCTGGGCGAGCATCCCGGCGCGGTCGGCTCCGGGGGCGCAGGCGAAGAAGACGTCGAGCCGCGGAGGCTCCGGGTCGAGGCTTGCCGACATCCCCATCCGCTCGATCCCGGCGGCCCACCCGACCCCGGGCGTTGCGGGCCCGCCGATCTCCTCGACGAGGTAGTCGTAGCGGCCGCCGGCGCAGATCGAGCTCTGCGCGGCGCCGAGTGCGTCGTTTTGGAACTCCCACACGGTGCGGGTGTAGTAGTCGAGCCCGCGGACGAGCGTCGGGCGAAGCTCGTAGCGAACGCCGTAGGCGTCGAGGAAGGCGCGGACGGCGTCGAAGTGCTCGCGGCAGGCTTCGCAGAGCGAGTCGCCGATCGTCGGCGCTTCGGCGAGGACCGCGTGCACCGACGGGTTCTTCGAGTCGAAGACGCGAAGCGGCGTCGTCCTCGCCTTCGCCAGCGCGTCCTCGTCCAGGTCGTCCTCGTGCTCGGCGAGGAACGCGCGCAGGCGCTCCACGTAGGCCGGCCGGCAGCTGCGGTCGCCGATCGAGTTCAGCTCCAGGCGGGTGTTCTCGATCCCCAGCCGCCGCTGGATCTCCACGAAGAGCTGGATCACCTCCGCGTCCAGCGCCGGGTCGTCGGACCCGATGGCCTCGACGCCGATCTGCCAGAACTCGCGGAAGCGGCCCTTCTGCGGCGCCGCGTAGCGGTACATCGGCTCCACGTAGAAGGTCTTCACCGGCTGCGGCTCCCGGTGCAGGCCGTGCTCGAGATACGCCCGCGCGACGGGGGCTGTCCCCTCGGGGCGCAGCGTGAGCGATCGCCCTCCGCGGTCCTCGAACGTGTACATCTCCTTCTGCACCACGTCGGAGCCCGCGCCGGAGGTGCGCGCGAAGAGCTCGGTGCCCTCGAAGGTCGGCGTAACGATGCGGCCGTACCGGTAGAGGCTCGCGGCGGTCTCCGCCGCGCTCACGATGGCCTCCCGGAGGGGTTGCTCCGCGGGCAGGACGTCGAGCGTGCCCCGCGGCGCCTCGATCGTCACGACCGCGCCGCTCGAAGCTCGGCGAGGAACGGGTTCGTGTCGAGCTCGCGCCCGAGCGTCGTCGCGGGGCCGTGGCCGGGGTAGATGTCCGTCTCGGGCGGAAAGCGCTCCGCAAGCCGGGCGATGGAGGCCAGGAGCACGTCCCAGTCGCCTCCGGGGAGGTCCGTGCGCCCGACCGACCCGGCGAAGAGGACGTCCCCGGAGAAGAGCGCGCCGCCGGTCGCGTAGGCGAGGTGGGCGGGGGAATGCCCGGGGACGCGGAGCGCCTCCCATGTCATCCCCGCAAGCTCGAGCGTCTCGTCGCCGCCCAGGAGGACCTCGGGCGTGTACGGGCGCAAGGTCACGCCCGAGGGCACGTAGTGGTTCACGTGCTCCAGGAGCGCGCGCTCGTCCTCGGCCATGTGCACGGGCGCCGCGGTGCCCTCGGCGAGGTCCGCGACGCCGCCGAGGTGATCCCAGTGGCCGTGCGTGAGGAGGATCGCCGCGCAGCGGGCCCCGGCGCGCGCGAGCTCGAGGCGGACCGTGGCGGCGTCGCCGCCTGGGTCGACGACCACGCATTCCGCACCGCCCGGGCGGCGGACGAGGTAGCAGTTCGTCCCGAGCGGCCCCAGCTCCAGTCGGGTGACGTCGAGGGGCATCGGGGCGGTGAGTGTATCCGCGCCCCCGTTACACTCCTGCCCTCGTGCAGACCTGGAACCTGCCCGAGATCCCCACTCCCGAGGGGAGCCGCTCGCCGGTCGTCCTCCTGAGCGAGAACGAGGCCCGTGCGGTCCTCATCGGCCTCGACGCGGGGCAGGAGCTCGGCGACCACCAGGTCAAGGAGCACGCATGGCTCGTGGTCGTGCAGGGGGAGGCGCTGATCGGTTCCGAGGCCGAAGAGGTGGTCGCAGGGGTCGGCGCCCTCGTCCATTTCGAGCCGGACGAGCGGCACTTCGTCCGGAGCGACACCGGCGCCAAGTTCCTCCTTCTCCTCGCCCCCTGGCCCGGCGAGGGCCACTACCGGGGCGAGAAGCAGGCGAAGATCGCCTGACCGGCGCCTCAGCGGGCGCTCGAGGCGCCGTGCTCGCGCTCGTGGCGACGGAGGACCATCCGGTAGACGACCACGTCCACGAGGTAGCTGAAGGGAATGAAGAGGGCGACCAGGATGACGGCGTTCAGCACGATCCCCGCCATGGAGAGGCGGTTCCCGCTCATGAAGTAGACGAAGAGGAGGAGGATCGGCGCGAAGATGAGCGCCCGGCGGAGGACGCGCTGCAGGCTCGGCTTGGGAATCGGCCGTCCTCTGCGGTCGAGGAGCTGCGGCTCGCGGCGGCCGTCTCTCGCGGAGCCCTCCTTCTGGCGCGGCCGCTCGACGGGCACCTCGCCCTCTTCCGTCTCCATCACGTACTCGTACTCGTGCCGCTGGAGCTTGGCTCGCCGGCGGCGCTGCTTGCGCGAGGGCATCCTGTCGATTATGCCGCCGCTGCTCGTCCGCCGCGGGCCGACGCCCCCTCCCCCCCGCGCTTCCATGCGACGAGCCCCTCCTTGACGACGAGGCCGGGCTCGTCGCCCGCGAGGTGGTAGGCGAGGTAGCGCCAGTCGGGCGCGTCGAGGAGGAGGAGGTCGGCGGAGTAGCCCTCCGCAAGGCGGCCGAGGCGGTCGCCACGGTCGAGGACGTGGGCGGCGTTCACGGTGCACGCGGCGAGCGCTTCCGCCGGCCGCAGGCCGAGCTGCGTGCACGCGAGCGAGCAGACGAGGGGGAGGCTCTCGCAGAAGGCGCTCCCGGGGTTGAAGTCGCTGGCGAGCGCAATGACAGCGCCCGCGTCGGCGAGCGCCCGCGCCGGCGGCATTGGGCGGTCGAGGAAGAGGGCGGCCACGGGAAGGAGGACGGCCGCGACGCCGCTCGCCGCGAGCGTCCGGACGCCTTCCGGCCCGGTTGCCTCGAGGTGGTCGACGCTCCGGGCGGCGAGCTCGACCGCGAGCGGGACGCCACCCGACTCCGTGAACTGGTCTCCGTGCAGGCGCAGGGCGAGGCCGTGGTCCGCGCACGCCGACAGGTAGCGGCGCGCCTGCGCCGCGTCGAAGGCACCCCGCTCGAGGAAGACGTCGGCCGCCTCGGCAAGAGGCGCAGCCTCGGGCAGGACGTCGCGGAGCGCGAACTCGAGGTATTCGTCGGCACCCGGGAACTCCAGCGGAACCGCGTGCGCGCCGAGCCACGTCGGGATCCCCCCTTCGCCTCGGATCGCGCGTAACTGGGCGAGCTCCGTCTCGCGATCGAGCCCGTAGCCCGACTTGGCCTCCCACGTCGTCGTGCCGTGAGCGAGCATCCACC
>JACVSB010000092.1 GCA_014534155.1 Thermoleophilia bacterium | reverse complement strand
GTCGACATCGCCAACGGCGCCCCCACCGGGGCCGACGCCACTGACGAGCTCGTGCTGACCTGGGTGGACGGCCGCGACGGCCTGAACGACGAGCACGTGATGGTCAGCTACTCCACCAACCGGGGGGCCAGCTGGTCCGCCCCTGCGGCGGTGGAGAACCCGACCAGCGACCGTGGCTACTACTCGGCGCCCGCCCTGTCGCCTGACGGCACCGATCTGTATCTGGTCTACAACGCCTTCACCACCCCATTCCGTAACGACACCACCAGCCCCCGCGGCCTGGTCGGGGTGGTGCTGCACGCCAACATCGGTGCCGGAGGGGGAGCGCCGACCGGGTGGACGGTGCTGCACCGCGGCGCGGTCGGTGACCCGCGCGGGTCCAGCCAGAACAACCTCCAGGCGGAGTTCCTGGGTGACTACGTGTATGCGGCCGCCACCCGGAGCTATGGCGCGGCGGTCTGGAACGACGCCCGCAACGCCGCAGACTGCCCGGCGCTCGACGCCTGGCGGATGTCGCTGCGCCCGAGCGGCGACCCGTTGCCGTCGGGCGCGAAGCGCGTCCCGGAGAGGGAGCGCGGTGACGACGACCCCACGCAGGAGGAGGAGAGCCCGCCGCCGCCTGCGCCGCAGGTCGCGTGCCCTGCCACGTTCGGCAACACCGACATCTACGGCGGCTCCTGGCTCGACCCGTCTCCGGAGGCTGGTGACTAGGAGCGTTCTCGGGACTGGAAAGGGGGGGCGGCTACGGCCGCCCCTTCTTCTTCGACGACGTCCGCCGGCCGGGCCGGCTGACGCCGGGCGTCAGAAGCGGACGCCGCCGGCGACGCTCTAGGAACAGTCCTCTCGGTACCGGCGGTAGATCGCCTCGATCCCGAGCTCCATTCGCCTGCGCCCGGCCGGGTTGCCGGAGTGGACGGTGATCCTCTCCGGAGGCGTGAGGCAGTCCTCCACGACGGTCCTGAGGATCCACGTGACGACATCGTCGCCCGTCCGCTCGCGCCCCGTTTCGTCCCAGAGGCCGAGGTCGTGATCTAGGCTCAGCTCGGTGACGCCGCCCAGCTCGAGGAGGGCGATCGCCTCCTCTGGAGTGCGAACGACCGTCCAGCCCTGATCGCGCGGCGGGTCGCGCTCCGGCCGGTCGTCGAGCCACACTTTCCTTCGCCTCTGCGGGTTCATCGGCGTGACCTCAGCGTGAACGTCGTCGCGTCGATCTCGCGGCCAAGCTCGTCCGCCTGTTCCCGGGCAGCCTTGCTCATCGGGGAGAGGAGAGCGAGCGAGCAGAGCGTCTCCGCGGGGAACGCGTCTCCGCGGCATCCTGGCGCGTCGTGAAGAGCGGGGCGCGCGCCTTCGGTGGCCCGCCTCGTCCGCTCGATGGGGCGAGCTCATGCATCAGTGATCGGAAGCCCTCGAATCCGAGCTCGCCTCGTACGGCCCCGCTGTCCGTTGTCGTCCTGCGGTGACTGTGGTGGAATCCTCCGGTGGCCGAGGCGCCGTCCCTCGCTGCGTCCGCTCCTCACGCTCCGGCGCGAGCGGTGGGAGCGCGGCGCTGAGCTCCAAGCCGGGCCGGGTGGGGACGAGCGAGCTCGCGCTTCCGCCCGGGCTCGCGAGGACCGAGCAGGACGTCGTCTTCGTGACCGTGGCACGGCCGGATGATCTCGTTCTGCTCGAAGTCGGCTGGCGCGGGCTCGAGTTGCGGGTCGCGGGCCAGGAAGGCGAGGAGATCGCCTCTCTCGCGAGCGACGGCGCCAGCGAGGGCGTCCTCGTGGCGCGGTTCCCCCCGCAGGCAATCGAGGAGGACGCCTACTTCGAAACGGACCCGTCCATCGGCGCGGGGAGCGACCCGCCGCCGGGCGAGCGTCCGCTCCCGGACGTGGTCGGGTCGCGCATCGCGGCGGCGACGCGGCTCGCGTTCACGGTTCCGAAGGACTTCCCGCCGATTCCCTTCACCGTCTCGGGTCTGCTCGAGGCGCTGACCGAGCTTCCGTTGCGCGTCCACCCGGACGCGTTGCCGCGTCAGCGGCTCGGGATGGTGCGGCCCGGCCTGCGCGAGCTCGTCGACGCGGTGCTGGCCGCGAAGGCGCTCGCCGGCGGCACGAATCCGAAGGCCCTCGCCGCTGAGCTCGCGGTCTCCGGCTCGGCACGCGCCGAGAGCGCGCTGCAGGAGCGGGTCGTCTCCCGCCTCGAGGCCGCGCGCCATCTGCCCGGCACTCACCAGGACGTCGTCAACTACCTGCGCGTCGAGCGGTTCAGTGCGGAGACGGCGCTCGTTCCCGAGGGGGCGATCGAGAACGGGACGCTGACGGAGCTCGCGTCGATCGGCGCAAGCAGGTGGACCGGCGGACGCTGGCTGCGACGCAGGTTCCGGCCGCCCGCCGCCGACGAGACGTCGATCGAGCTTCCGTACAAGCTCGTCCTCTCGCCCCACGCCGCGGCCGGGTTCGCGCATGCCGCGGAGCCGCGGCGCGCGCGCGGCCGCGTCGAGCTGTGGCACTCACGGCTCGGGACGCAGACGGAGCGGGGCGTGAACGAGACCGACGGGGCCGCCCGCACGGTTCGCGCGGTCTGGGCGCGCTCGGGCGCGCCGCTCGGCTTCCCGATGCGGCGAGGAGAGCCGGATCGGCCACGGACGGACGCCTTCGGGTCGCTCGTCGACACGGAGCCGCCGTACACGTCGCTCGACGCGGACGACCGCTGGTCGATCGTGCACCTGACGTCCGACTTCGTCGGCTACCGCCCGGAGCCCGTCGACGTGCGCCGCCTGATGCTCACCTCGCTCGGCGGCTGGCTCGACTCGCAGGGAATGTGGACGCGCCCGTACCCGGAGGGCATCGCCCTCTCCGAATGGCGTCACCTCGCGACCATGGCCCGCGACCACTACGTCCGCGTCGTCTACGAGGGAATGCTGTTTCCCTTCGGCCACCGCGCGGCGCTCGTCAAGGTAACGGAGCGGCGCTTTCACCCGGAGACGCGCGGCAACGCCGCCTACCTGCGCCAGCGCATGTTCATTGTCCTGCGCGAGCAGGAGAGGACGTATGCCGCTCCGGGAATCTCCGAAGGCGGCGAGCTGCTCGAGCGCACGCTTCCGTTCCACCGGATCCGGATCCGGACGCAGGTCACGCCGCCGCTCGACGACCCCAACCTCTGCCAGCTGGCGCCGCCGACGGGCTACGGGCGCAAGCTCTTCTGGCCGAAGGTCGGGGGGAAGCCGTTCCCCTTCGACGTCGTGGCCGAGACGATCGACGGCACCGTCGAGTTCACAGCGCCGGCCATCTTCGGCAGCTTCGACGAGAAGCCTGCGCCCCCCCGCAACCCGGGGCTGATGACCCTGGCCCGCGCCGCGTACGAGAAGGAGCCGGCTTCACGGGTTCCGCTCGGCGGTCAGCGCGTGACCCTCGCGAGACCGAACGTGAACGGCGACACGACGTTCGCGCTCGAGTCGCTCAGCCTGAGCGCCCACGTTCTGGACGCGGCGGGCACAGCCGCACTCGATGCGTACTACGAGCTTCCGGCGCCTCCCGAGCGGAGGCCGTGCTTTTTCCCGAAGCTCCGTGCCTTCGACGTGCACCTCCCCGCGGTGCAGGTCCTGAGCGGTGCGAACGGGGCGAGCAGCGCGACGTTCGCGCGCGCGTACGCCGGCGAGCCGGGGGGCGACGGATTCGGCGGGGCGAACAAGGGCGAGGTCCTGCTCGCGATCTCCTCGGGGCCGCCGCTCGACTTCTCCAGCAAGGGCGACCGCTCGGGCGGCCTGGTGCAACCGAGCCTCGCGATCAAGGGCCTCTCCCGCAAGCTCGGGCCCGTCTCGGGCACGGCGGGCGCCGACGGCCTGCAGGAGATCGCCGACGGGAGCTTCAAGCCGGCCGATTTCTTCGCGGGGCCGCTCGGCCCGAAGCTCTTCGGGGCGATCTCGCTGGCCGACGTCGTCGCCGCCGCCGGGCTCGGTGACCTCGACAAGGTCCCGAAGTTCGTGACCGAGCTGAGCGCGCCGGCGGAGGCGCTGGTCACGGCGCTCTCGGGGCTCGCGGCGCGCGCGGCGGCGCTGAAGGCGGCCGCGCCCTCCGGGCCCGTCGGTACCGAGACGACCGCGCTTGCCGACGCGCTCGCGGCCGACGTCGCGACCGTCTCGGGCGATCTGGCCGCGCTCGCGAGCGGGTCTTCCGCGAGCGGATTCCCGGCGCACCTCGCCGGCCTCTCGGGGCACCTGGACGACGCGCTCGTCCTCCTCGAGAAGCTGCCGTCCGATGTCCCGGGCGACCTCCGCAACGGGTTACGCGCTGCCGTCGAGCGCACGAAGGGCCTGGTGGCCGACGCGGGAGCGATCCTCGACGCCCTCAAGCTCGTCGACGAGCTCTCGTTGCGCTTCGAGTGGTCGCCGGAGTTGAGGCCGGCGTCCGTCTTCGTGCCGAGTTTAGACGGCCGCCAGGCGACGCTCACCGTCTCGGTGGAGGCGCAGGCGAAGTCCCGCGTTCGCCCGGAGCCGACCCTCGACGTCTCCGCTCGGCTCACCGACTTCACGATCGAGCTGATCCGCGGCTCCGAGGAGTTCCTCCGCCTTCGCTTCCAGCGTGTCGAGTTCCTCGCGCCGCCGGGACGAAAGCCCGACGTCAACGTCGACTTCGCAGGCGTCGAGTTCGTCGGCGTCCTCTCGTTCGTCGAGGCGCTCCGAAGCCTGATCCCGCTCGACGGCTTCAGCGATCCCCCGGGGCTCACGGTCGACGCCGAGGGCGTCCGCGCCCAGTACTCGCTCGGCCTGCCGACGATCGCGTTCGGCGTCTTCACGCTCCAGAACCTCTCGCTCGGCGCCGGGTTCTCGATCCCGTTCATCGGCAGGCCGCTGAGCGTCCGCTTCAACTTCTGCGAGCGCCAGCAGCCGTTCCTGCTCACCGTGATGGCGTTCGGCGGCGGCGGCTACTTCGTGATCGCCGTCGACCCCGCCGGCGTCCAAGAGCTCGAGGCGGGGTTCGAGTTCGGCGCGAGCCTGGCCATGAACTTCGGCGTCGCGAGCGGCGAGGTGCACGTCCTCGGCGGGTTCGTCTACGCGATCAAGGACGGCAACGCCTCGCTCGACGGCTTCCTTCGGATCGGGGGCAACGTCCAGGCGCTCGGCATCGTCAGCGTCTGCATCGAGCTCGCGCTCGCGTTGCACTACGAGTTCAGCTCCGGGAAGTGCGTCGGCCGAGCGACGCTGACGATCGAGGTCGAGATCGCATTCTTCAGCGCCTCCGTCGAGATCACGTGCGAGCGGAAGTTCGCGGGCTCGAACGGCGACCCTACGTTCGCCCAGATCATGCCGCCGCCCGCCTGGCGGGCCTACTGCGAGGCGTTCGCCGACGAATGAGCACGCAGCGCCTGACCTGGACGGCGCTCCCCTGGGGACGGGCGGACGACGGCCGACCGCGGCTCTCGGCGTACCTGAGCCCCAGGCTCGAGGAGACGACGGAAGCGGCGCCGACGCTCGCGACGGACTTCGCGGACTTCGTCGACTGGCCGGCGATCGTGAACGGCGCGCGCTTCGACGTCCTGCTTCCGGGTGACCGCAGCATCTCGACGCACCGTCTCACTCCGCCCGCGGATTCCGCGCTCTGGCGCCGGCTTTTCCCTGGGGAGACGCCGGTGCGCGCCTTCGCCTTCAAGGACCACGGCAGCCGGCGCATCCGCTCCTACCCGGTCTCCGACGTGCTCGCCTACGTGCGCGACCTCTACCGCGAGGTGGCGCGAACGTCGGGCGAGGATCTCCCGCCTGCGCCCGGTCGGCCGGATGCGCACCCCGCGCTCGAGCGGCTCGTGGACGACCTCGGGGAGCTCCTGGGCGTCAATGCCGACACGCTGCGGATGACGGACCGGGACCGCCTGCACTGGTGGGCGAGCACCCGCTACCGCGACGACGATCTCTGGGGACGGCGGCGGCGCGCGCTGGACTTCCGCGGGCCCGTTCCGGCCCGCTACGGAGGGTCGCGCGCAGCCTTCCACTTCGGCGCCGCGCAGCGCTTCTACGACCGCCCCGAAAGCCGCGAGGAATACCTGGCGGAGCCGCAGGCCGCGCTCGTCCCGCCGCCGCCCGAGCCGCCCGAGCTCGACTTCCACCAGATGCTCACGCTGCTCGGCGACCATCCGACGCTGCTCCGCCTGCTCGGACTCGTCGTCGACCTCGCCCTCGAGGAGGAGCCGCCGGGACCGGTAGGGCGCCTGCGCGTCTCGCCGGTCTACGAAGGCGAGAGCCCGTCCCCGGCGCTTCCGAGCTTCCGTCCGTGGACCGTCTACCGGCTCGACGGGACGCTGTTCGTGCCGGAGCCCTTGGGCGACGACGTGGGCGAGGGGATGCTCCGCCTCGACGGGGCCGACGACGCCCTCGACACAACCGCCCTCGCCCTCTTCGACCTCGTCCAGGTCGACCCGGACGGTGTCGCGCTGAAGCTGACGAGCACGGCTTCGACGCTGCACGGCCTCGCCCTCGCCGGCCCGCGAGACCTGACCGGGATCGATTCGCCGACCGACGCGGGGTTGCCGACGCTCCGCTCGGGCGGGCTTGCGATCGTGCGCCGCGACCGCGCCCTTCTCGTCGGCAAGCGCCTCGCGGACGCGCGCGGCTGGAACGCCGCCTCCGAGGACGATGCGGAGCTCCATGCCGAGGAGCTGACGCGCGGCTACCGGCTCGACGTCCAGCGGGGCAGCAGAGGGTGGCGCTCGCTGCACCGGCGGCGCGCCCGGTACCTGCTGCACGGAGCGCCGGTGGCGGACCCGGAAGGAGAGGAGGAGTTCCTCGACGAGGGCTACCTGAAGGCGACCTCGGCGACGTCGCGCGACGCCGCCGGCAGCGACCTCTACCTGCACGAGACGCTCGCGCGCTGGTC
>JACVSB010000034.1 GCA_014534155.1 Thermoleophilia bacterium | reverse complement strand
TTCGGCTCGCATGCGAACCTCGCCGCGCACTACCTGCTCGTCGCTCGTAGAGTCCTGCCCGCGTGAGGCATCGAGAGCACGTGGAGGGGCCGCCGACGGAGGCGACGCTGCGGGGCGTCGTCGAGCGCGCCCGCGCCGGGGACGCCGACGAGGTCGTCGTCGAGACGACCCACGAGGCGGGCGATGCGTGGATCCGCACGGGGTTCACGGAGGTCGCACGCGTGCTCGTCGCCCGTGTCGACGCGCTCGAGCGTCATCTCGCCTCAGAACGGGGGCCGTCCTTCGGCTCGATCCACGTGCAGACCGACGACCTCGACGCGGTGGTTCGCGCGGTCGGGCAGTTCGTGCCCCGGCTTCCGGGCGGCTCGCGCGGCAGCGTCGTGCTCCCGCCCCGCGACGGCTGGACCGCCGTCTTCGACGAGCTCTGCGACCGGGAGCCCGAGATGCTGCGACGCCTCGCCCGCGAGCTCTCCGACCGCATGGGGGCGTTCGTGCTCGCGATCGGCGTCGAGGAGGGCCTCGTCGTCCGCTACGTCGCGCTCGAGCGCGGCCGTGTCGTGGACGAGTACCTGTCAGTCCCCGAGCACTACGGAGCGCTCCCGCCCGGCGAGGTGATCGCGCTGGGATCGAACCCGCGCCTGATGGCGCGCCTGACCGGCGCCGACGCCGAAGCCGTCCGCCGAACCGCGAGGACCGCGCGAAGCCCGGCCGAGCTCCCGCCCGCCACGGAGCTCCTGGCCGCCCTCGCCGTGGTCTTCGGCCTTCCCCGCGGCTCGGACGGGTACCTCGCCGCCTCGGAGGATCGCGAGGCGATCGCCGTCTCGCGCTCGCCATGACGCGCCCACACGTCGTCCTCCTCCACGCCTTCCCGCTCGACTGCCGGATGTGGGCGGACGTGAAGCCTGCGCTCGAGCGCGCCGGCTACCTCGTTGCGGCCCCCGACCTCCCGGGCCCTCCGGCGGACTCGACGCTCGCGGGGTGGTCCGAGCGGATCCTGGACACGGTCGAGGGCCCGCTGATCCCCGTGGGCGCGTCGATGGGCGGCTACGTGGCCTGGGAGCTCTGGCTGCAGGCGCGCGAACGGATCCCCGCGCTCGCGCTCGTGGGGAGCCGCGCCTCGGGCGAGACGGAGCCTTCCCGCGCGGCGCGCGACGAACAGCTCGCGCTCCTTGACGAAAGCGGCGTCCCCGGCGTGTGGGCGCGGCTCGAAGAGGCGCTCTTCGCGCCCGCGGCCGGCCGGGACGTCGTGGCGCGCGCCCGGGAGATCGCCCTCGAGCAGGGGACGGAGCGCGTTGCCGCGGCGCTCGTCGCGCTCCGCGACCGCGCCGACCGAAGCGCGATGCTCGCCGACGCCCGCGTCCCCGCGCTCGTCGTCGTCGGCGAGGAGGACGCGATCGTCCCGGACGCCGAGGCCGAGGCGCTCGCGCGCTCGCTCCCCGACGCGCGGCTCGTGCGCGTGCCTGGCGCCGGCCATCTGGTCGCGCTCGAGCGGCCGGAGGAGACGGCGCGGGCGCTGCTCGCCTTCCTCGCGGAGGTCACGGGCTGACCGGGGACGAGCTCGAGGCGCTCCTCGGCACGGACGCCCTGGCCCTCCTCGACGTGCGGACCGGCGAGGAGTACGCGGGGCAGGAGGGCTACCCGTGCGACCCCTGGCAGGGCCACATCCCGGGCGCGGTTCACGTTCCGCTGGACGAGCTTCTGTCCGCTCGCCGCGAGGGCGACGAGGCGGTCCGCTCGCTTCTTGCGAGCCGCGGCGTCCCGGCGGGGGGGCGGCGGATCGTCGCGTACTGCCACTCGGGCCAGCGCTCCGGGATCGCCGTGGCGGCGCTGCGCGCCTCCGGGCTCGAGGCGGAGAACTACGAGGGCTCGTGGCACGAGTGGTCGCGCCGCCGGCGCCCGGCCTCGGGCGCGCCCTGACTGGGCGGCGCCGGCTCGAGAACGACGTGCACCTCGCCCGGCCCGTGCACCCCGACCGCGAGGCGCTGCTCGATGTCGGCGCTTCGGCTGGGTCCGCTCACGATCGCAAGCGCGCTTGGGAGCTCGCCTCGGAGCGCGGCGAAGAGCTCCTCGAGGCCTTCGAGGATCGCGTTCTCGCGAAGGAGGGAGACGTGGACGGCGGGCAGGAGGGAGCGGGCGCGCGGTTCCTCGGGCGAGGCCGCGAGGACGACGCTGCCGGTGTCCGCTAGCCCGTACAGCGCGCGGGAAGTAGCCGCGTCGGGAAGCGCGGGCGCCGCTCCGCGGTGGACCACGAAGCCCGCTCGCTCCGCGCTGGCCGCGAAGCGGGCGACGAGCTCGTCCGTCACCGGTCGCGGTAGCGGCGCCGCGCGAGCGCGGGGAGCTGGCGTGCGCGCGACCACGTCCGGCCTGGGCCGACGAGCGAGCCGAAGGGGCGGGCGACGCGCGCGACCGCGCTGGTCGCCCGGTAGGTCCAGGGCCGCGACCACGCGAACGACCAGAGCGTGAAGGCGAGGCGCTCGCCGAGCGGGGCGATGCGCCGGTCGACCTGGTCGCGGCGAAGGTCGAGCAGGAGCTCGTGCAGCGGGATCTTCACGGGGCACGCTGACGTGCACGCCCCGCAGAGGGAGGAGGCGTGCGGGAGGTCGGGCGCCCGCTCGAGCCCGGCGAGAAGCGGGGCGAGGACCGCGCCCATCGGGCCGGAGTAAACGGGGCCGTAGGCGCCGCCGCCCGACCGGCGGTAGACGGGGCAGACGTTCAGGCAGGCGCCGCAGCGGATGCAGTGGAGCATCTCGCGGTACCGGCTTCAGAGCAGATCGGTGCGGCCGTTGTCGAGAACGACGACGTGGAGCTCCTCCGGGCCGTCCTCCTCGCCCTCCCGCCGCGGGCCCGTGATCAGCGTGGTGTAGCTCGTCAGCTTCTGCCCCGTGGCGCTGCGCGCGAGCAGGCGGAGGAGGACGGAGAGGTCCGCGAGCGTCGGCACGAGGCGCTCCAATCCCATGACGACCACGTGCACACGCGGGAGCGAGCTGACGAGGCGTCCGTTTCCCTCGTTCGTGACGAGACAGATGCTCCCCGTCTCCGCGACGCCGAAGTTCGCGCCGGTGATGCCCACGTCCGCCGTGAGGAAGGCCTCGCGCAGCTGACGGCGCGCGGCGCGGGTCAGCGCGCCGAGCTCCGGGGGGACGGGGGCGCCGTCGACGCGCGACAGGAGCTCGGCCACGTCCTCCGCGGTCTTCTCGATCGCGGGAGCGACGATGTGCACGGGCGCCTCTCCGGCGAGTTGCAGGATGTACTCGCCGAGGTCGGTCTCCACGACCTCGATCCCCACCTCCTCGAGGGCCTCGTTCAGCCCGATCTCCTCGGTGGCCATCGACTTCGACTTCGCCGCCCGTCGCGCGCCCGCGGCCGCGCAGATCGCCGCGACCGTCTTCCGCGCCTCCGCCCCGTCCGCGCAGCGGTGGACCCGCCCGCCGACGTCCTCGACGGCGCGCGTGAAGAGGGCGAGGTAGCGGTCGAGGTCGGCGATCGTCCGCGCGCGGATCTCGCGCCCGCGCTCGCGCCAGGACTCGATCTCGCCCAGCTCCTCCCACGCGGCCGTTCGGTGCCCGTACAGGCGGGCGGTCGCCTCGTCGAGCGCACGCTGCGTGTGCTCGTCGGCGAGCTTCGCGGCCGCGGTCGAGCGAAACGCCCCCGGAGGCCGCGCGAGGCGCGCCGTCACGCCGGCGACGCCTGCGGCGGGATGCCGGCCCGCCGCGCGGCGGCCGCGAGGAAGCCGCCGACGAGCTCGCGTCCGAGCTCGTTCCAGCGGCCGATCTCCTCGTGCAGACGCCTCCGCTCGCGCTCGGGGTCGAAGCCCAGCGCAACCGCGTCGGGATCGGTGCGGTAGTTCGCGATCCACCGCTCGACGATGGGCGCGGTGACCTCGGCGTGGAACTGGGTCGCCCACGCCGACTCGCCGAGGCGGAGCGCCTGAACGCAGACGCTGCTCGTCGCGAGCACGACCGCCTCGTCCGGCGGCTCGACGCAGTAGCTGTGCCACTGGTAGGCGAGGAAGCGCGGCGGAAGCCCGGCGAAGAGGGCATCCTCGGAGGCGGCGTCGCTCGTCGCGACCTCGAACCAGCCGATCTCCGGCCTCGGCGCGCGGTGCACCCGCCCGCCGGCGACGGCGCCGAGGAGCTGGCCGCCGAGGCAGACGCCCAGGACGGGGACGCCCGCCTCGAGCGCCCCCGCGATCGTCCGCTGCTCCTCCAGGATCCACGGGTGCCCGTCGATCTCGTGCACGTTCATGGACCCACCGAGCACGATCAGAGCGTCGTAGGTCTCCACCGGGTCGGGGACGCGTCCGAGCGGGTAGGAGCGCTCGTCCAGCTCGTGACCGGCGTCGCGGACCGCCTCGCCGAAGATCCCCGAGCGGGCGTCAGGGCCGTGGACGAGGGAGAGGACGCGCACGGCGGCGAGTGTAACCGCCGTCCGCGGGCGGCCGACCGGGGCTAGGCGCCCGCGGCGGCGCGCCGGAGCGCGGCCTGGAGCTCGCCGGCGGCCGGCCCCGGCGCGCCCGCCCCGAGAGGCGCGCCGTCGAGCTCGACGACGGGCATGACTTCGCGGACCGAGGAGGAGGAGAACGCCACCACGGCGCCAGCGAGGTGAGCGCGCGGGAAGGCGCCCTCCCGTACGTCGTAACCCAGCTCGGCGGCGGCGCCGATCAGGAAAGCACGGGTGACACCGGCCAGGATCCCGAGCTCGAGCGCCGGGGTGTACAGGGAGCGCGCCCGCCGCCACCAGACGTTCGTCACCGGCCCTTCGAGGACGATCTCACCGCTGGCGAGAAAGACGGCGTCGTCGGCGCCGCGCCGCCGGGCCTCGCTCTCGGCCGCCATGTTGACGGCGTACGAGGTCGACTTGACGCCGCCGAGGAGCCACGGCGCGAGCGCGCGCAGGTCGGCTTCGAGCCCGAGCGGGAGGGAGATGAGCTGCACGCCGCGCCGGCGGCGCTCCTCGAGTTCGGGTGGGAGCGCGGTGACGAGCGCGAGCGCGTTGGGCGTCCTGCTCCCCTCGCGTCCCGCCGTCCAGTAGAGGCGCAGGACCGCGTCCGGGGCGCGCGAGGCGTCGACGGCGAGACGCGCGAGCTCCCTGCACTCTCCGGCATCGACGGGCGGGAGGCCGATCCTCGCCGCGGACCCTCGCAGCCGGTCGAGGTGCTCGCCGAGCCGAAAGGGCCGCCCTCCGTACACCCGCGTCGTCTCGAACGCCGCGCGTCCGCGCAGGAGCGCCTCGTCGTCGCCGTGGAGGACGGGCTCGTCGGGCGGGACGAGGCCTCGCCCCCGCGCGGCGAGCGCGAGGAGCGTCACGCGAGCGTCGGCTCTCGCAGGCGCGAGCCGATCGCGGCGAGAAGCGGGCGTGCCTTCACCCACGACTCCTCGACCTCGTGTGCGGCGTCGGAATCCCAGACGATCCCGCCGCCGACCCAGAGATGGATCCTGCCGTCCGCGACGGCGAAGGTCCTGATCGTGAGGGCGAGGTCGAAGTCCCCGCTCGGGTAGATGCGCCCCAGGGCTCCCATGGAGGCACCGCGGCCCACGGGCTCGAGCGAGGCGATGTGGTCGAGCGCGGCGATCTTGGGGGCTCCGGTCACGGAGCCGCCCGGGAAGGTCGCACGGAGGATGTCGGCAAGGCCGGCGTCCGGGCGCAACGTGCCGTCCACCGTCGAGACGAGGTGGCGGACGCCGGCGAGCTCTCGCTCGGCCATGAGCTCCGGCCAGCGAACGGAGCCCGGCTCGCACACGCGCGAGAGGTCGTTGCGCTCGAGGTCGACGATCATCACGTGCTCGGCCGCGTCCTTCTCGGAGTCGACGAGGCCCGTTACGCCGGCGGGGCGCGTTCCCTTGATCGGCAGCGTGACGACGCGCCGGCCGCGCCGGCTGAGGAAGAGCTCGGGCGAGGCGGACACGATCGCCCACCCGTCTCCGGCAAGCGGGGCGCCGTGCAGGGGGCGAAGCGAGGCAAGCGGGCCAGCGAGGCCCTCGGCGTCGCCCCGAAACGCGGCCGAGAGGTGCTGGACGAGGTTCACCTGGTACACGTCGCCTCTCGCGATCGCCGCCCGCACCGCCTCGATGGCGGCCGCGTACTCGTCCGGCGGCCAGGTCGCCTCCCACTCGCCGACCGAGAAGCGGCGCGGCGAGGACGCGGGCGTGCCGGCCTCCCGGATCCGGCATGCCGCCAGGGGGAGCGCGCACGGCTCCGGGGGAGGCGGGAGGGGGAGCCGGCGGAGCGAGTCCGAGCTTCGGTACGCGAGGAAGACGTCGGCGACGAGGCCGTGCTCGCGCCCGAGGAAGCGGCGCTCTTCGAGGTACGCGGCGAGGGCGCCGATCGGGTCGTCGGACTCCCAGAGCTCGAGCACGCGGCTACGCTAGCGCCTGCTCTCGGGCCGTTCGTCCCGGAGCGCAGCTCGCAAGGGCCGTGCGATCCTCGGCCCCTCGTAGAATCGCGGCGTGGACAGCCGTCCGATCGGGATCTTCGACTCGGGCGCCGGGGGGCTCACCGTGCTGCACGAGTGCCTCGTCACGATGCCGCACGAGGACTTCCTCTACCTCGGCGACGGTGCCCGCTGCCCCTACGGGCCGCGGCCGGCCGAGGCGATCCGGCGCTACTCGCTGGAGGTCTCCTCCTACCTGGAGCGAAGCGGCGTCAAGCTCATCCTCGTCGCCTGCAACACCGCGGCGGCGGCGGCCCTGCCGCTCCTGCAGGAGAAGATCGAGGTACCGGTCGTCGCGGTCCTCGCGCCGGAGGCCCACGCCGCCGTCCAGGCGACGCGAAACCGGCGGATCGGCGTCCTGGCCACGGAGGCGACGGTGCGGAGCAACCGCTACGCGGCGGTGATCCGAACGCTCGACGCCGGCGCGGCCGTCCTCTCGGTCGCCTGCCCGAAGCTCGTGCCGATGATCGAGGCCGGGGGGCCGAACGACGCGCTCCTCGCGGCCGTTCGGGAGTACGCCCGGCCCCTGCAGGAGGCGCGGGTCGACACGGTCATCCTCGGGTGCACGCACTACCCGCTCGTGCGCCCGATCTTCGAGCGCGTCTTCGGGCGCGGAACGACGCTCGTCTTCTCCGCCGACGAGGCGGCACGCGAGGTCGCCGAGACGCTCGCCCGCAAGGGCGTCGCGAACGGAGGCAGCCGTGAGGGCGAATGCACGTTCCTGACCACGGGCTCGCCGCGCGAGTTTGCCAGCTTGGGAGAGCGGTTCCTCCAGCTCCCCGTGCACTCGGTCGGCCAGGTCGCGGTCACCGATCTCGCCCTCCAGGCCGTAGCGTGAGGGCCGACGGGCGCAGGCCGGACGAGCTTCGGCCCGTCCAGATCGTGCCGGGATTCGTGGAGCAGGCGCACGGGTCGGCGCTCATCAGCCTCGGTCGGACGCGCGTCCTCTGCACGGCGACCGTCGAGGACGGGGTCCCCCGCTGGCTCGAGGGGCGCGGCGAGGGATGGCTGACGGCCGAGTACGGGATGCTCCCGGCGTCGAGCGGCGAGCGGATCCGCCGGGAGGCCTCCGCCGGCCGCCAGAAGGGCCGGACGATCGAGATCCAGCGCCTCATCGGCCGTTCGCTTCGGGCGGCGTACGAGATGAGGCGGCTGGCCGAGCGGACGGTGTGGATCGACTGCGACGTCATCCAGGCCGACGGCGGCACGCGCACGGCCGCCGTCTCCGGCGCGTGGATCGCGCTCTCCCTCGCCGCGCGGAGAGTCGGGCTTCCGGCTCCCGACGAGCAGGTCGCCGCCGTGTCGGTCGGCCTCGTCGGGGGCACCGCTTGCCTCGACCTCGACTACGCCGAGGACTCGTCCGCGGACGTGGACATGAACGTCGCCATGACCGTACGGGGAGGCCTCATCGACGTGCAGGCGACCGCCGAAGGCCGGCCCTTCCCACACGAGATGCTGGAGGAGCTCCTGGCACTCGCCCGGGACGGCGTTCGGAAGATGGGGGAGGAGCAGCAGAGTGCGCTCGAACGTGCCTGACCTCGGCTTGCTCGAGCTCCTCGGCCGCCTCAGCCTCGCGGCGCTCCTCACGGGCTTCATCGGTCTCGAGCGAGAGCTTCGCGACCGCGCCGCCGGGCTGCGCACGCACATGCTCGTCGGCGTCGGGTCGGCGCTCTTCACCGTCGTTTCCGCGTACGCGTGGTCCGACTTCGTCTTCAGCCGCCAGGGAGGAACCGTCCTCGACCCCACGCGCGTCGCGGCCCAGATCGTGACGGGGATCGGGTTCCTGGGAGCCGGCGCGATTCTTCGCCACGGCCTCTCCGTCCTCGGCCTGACCACGGCTGCCGGTCTCTGGGTCGTGGCCGCGATCGGCATGGCGGCCGGAGCCGGGTACTACTCGGCCGCGCTCGTCGGCACGGCGATCGTCCTCGTCGGTCTCGGGCCGGGCCGCTGGCTCGAGGGTGCGCCCCTCGTCCGCCGCCTGCGCCGCCTCGGCCGAGCGCTCGAGGTGGACCTGCGCCCCGGCGGCAACGTCGGCCGGGTGCTCGAGGTCCTCGAGGGGCGGCGCGCGCGCATCGCCCGCGTCGAGCTCGGCGACGGGGCGGACCGCCGGCAGCTTCGCTTCGACGTCGACCTGCCAATCGGCCCGGCGTCGGTCGAGCTAGTGGACGAGATCTCGAGCCTCGACGACGTCCTCGCCGTCCGCTGGAGCGGGTGAAGCTCGTCCTCGCGTCCGAGAACGAGCACAAGGCGCGCGAGCTTCGCGAGGTCCTCCCCGCATGGACGGTCGTACTCCTCGGGCGGCCGCTGCCCGAGGAGACGGGGGAGACGTTCACCGCGAACGCGCGGGCGAAGGCCGAGTTCGGGCGACGGCGCGCGGAGGCGGAGAGCTGGGTCGCCGGCGAGGATTCCGGGCTCGAAGTCGACGCCCTCGCCGGGCGCCCGGGCGTCCGCTCCGCCCGGTACGCGGGCGAACGAGCGTCGGACGCGGCGAACGTGGACAAGCTCCTGCGGGAGCTTGCCGGCGTCCGCGAGGGGCACCGCTCGGCGCGCTACGTCTGCCACCTCGTCGCGATCGGTCCGGACGGTCGGGAGGTGGCGGCGACCGGGACGCTCACGGGCGCGATCGCTTTCGCGCCGCGCGGCGAAGGGGGGTTCGGCTACGACCCCGTCTTCGTCCCCGACGGCGAGCGGCGGACGGTGGCGGAGCTGGGCGACGCCTGGAAGGCGAGGCACAGCCACCGCGCCCGCGCGGCGCGCTCCCTCGCGTGCTCGCTCAACCGCTCCCCGGGGGCGTTGTAGGCTTCCGCGGTGCTCTTTTCCTCGGACACGAAGGTGGACTCGCTTCGGCGAGCTCCGCTCTTCGAGAACCTGTCCCGTGACGAGCTCGGGCGTCTCGCGAAGGCGACCGAAGACCTCGAGGTGGAGACGGGCAAGGTTCTGTGCCGCGAGGGGGAGACGGCACGCGAGTTCTTCGTCATCATCGACGGCGAGGTCGAGGTGACGCAGGACGGCCGCCACATCCGGTACCTGCGCGATGGCGACTTCTTCGGCGAGATCGCGCTCCTCGAGGACATCCCCCGGACGGCGACCGTGACGGCGGTCTCGCCGCTCCGGTTCTTCGTGCTCACGCGCCAGTCGTTCTGGGCGATGGTCGATTCGATCCCGGACGTCGAGCGGAAGATCCTGCGCGCGCTCGCGAAGCGCGTCGTCGCGACCTCGGACGACCCGACGCTGGCGGGCGCGCGCGAGCACGAGCGCTAAGCGAGGCCCGCCGGGCGCTCGTCGGCGGCCGTGCGTCCGCGGGCCAGGAACCAGTTCACCTCGGCGCCGAAAACGAGCATGTTCGCCATCAGGTAGATCCAGAAGAGGAGGAGCGCGAGGCCACCGAAGGCCTGCAGCCCCTCGAACCCGCTCGCCGCGCGCACGAAGAGCGGAAGGAGCTGGAAGCTCGCCTGCAGAGCGAGCGTCGCGACCACGGCCCCGGGCAGCGTCTCCCGCCAGCTCAGGCGCTCGTTCGTGAGCAGCGTGTAGAGCGACCAGACGACGAGGAAGAGGAGCACCGTCGATACCGCGATTCCGTACACCCACGCGAGCGCGCCGCCCACGACCGCGGCGTTCCCCGCGATGCGGACGCCCACGGAGCTGACGAGGAGCGCCGCAAAGACGGCTGCGAGCCCGGCGGCCGTCAGCAAGAGCACGAGCAGCTTCTGCCTGACGAAGGGACGGTTCGGCCGGCCGTAGACGATGTTGAGGGCCGATTCGAGGACGCTGAAGAAGCCCAGGGAGGCCCAGATGAGGGCGAAGCCGCCCACGATCCCGAGCTGCGGCGCGCTGTCCTGGATGCCTTCGACGACCGCTACGAGGCGGTCGACCGAGGTGGCGGGGAAGCTCGACCGAAGCTGCTCGATCAGGTAGCTGCCCTCGTCTTGCTCGCCTGTGAGTGCGAGCAGCGAGAGCGCGAGGAAGAGGAGGGGAACGAAGGCGAGGAGCGCGAAGTAGGCGATCATCGCGGCCAGGTGCGTCCCTCGGTCCGCCATGAACTTCTGCAGGATCGGAACCGTGAGCGCGCGCACAAGTCGAGTATCGCGAGCGTGGTACGGTTGCGCGCCATGGACGCCGGCGAGGCGCTTGCGGACCTCACCGAGGTCTCGTCCCAGATCCAGGCGTGTGTCCTCACCGACGCCGACGGGACGCTTCTCGCGGCGATTCCCGAGCAGGGCGCCGCCGCCGAGAGGCTCGCGGGGGGCGCGCGCGAGCTCCTGGCCGTCGCCGAGGAGCGCGCGCCCGCGACGTCGCGCCTCACGCATGCAGTGGTCGAGCTGCCCGAAGGCGCCGTCTTCGTCGTTCGCTCCGAGACGCGGATGATCGCGGCGGTGACCGTGTCCCAGCCGACGGTCGGACTCGTCTTCTACGACCTGAAGACGTGCCTGCGCCAGGAAGGGGCCGACGAGCGAGAGACGGGCACGAGCTCGCCGAGCGTGACGGACGCCGTCGCCGAGGAGCCCCGTGCCTAGGGCGATGCGCTGGGGTGCCGTCGCGGTCGGCGCCGCCGCTCTCGCCTGGTGGCGGCGCCGGGACCGGGCCCGCGAGCGCGTCGACCTGCACTTCGAGGACGGGTCGATGGTCTCGTTCGACGCGGCGAGCGACGTGGCGGAGCGTCTCGTTCCGCTCGCGCGCGAGCTGGTCGCCGTCGCTCGCCCGTGACGGACGACGAGCTCGTTCGCCTCTTGCGCGAGCGGGCTTACCTGGAGGGCGAGTTCGTCCTGCGCTCGGGACGGCGCTCCCGCTACTACCTGGACAAGTACCGGTTCGAGACGCACCCGGCGCTACTCCGCGAGCTCGGGCGGCGGATCGCCGAGCGCGCGCGCTCGGCGGCCGGCTTGCCCGAGCTTCTCGCCGGGCCGGAGCTCGGCGCGGTCGCGCTGGCCGCGTCGGCCTCGCTCGCCGGCGAGCTGCCCTTCCTCATCGTCCGCAAGGACGCAAAGGCCTACGGGACCGAGCGGCGCGTCGAGGGGGTGTTC
>JACVSB010000055.1 GCA_014534155.1 Thermoleophilia bacterium | reverse complement strand
CTGTCGCTGATCGAGGCGCTCGCACTCGGCGTCCCCGTGATCGCCACCCGCTGCGGCTCAGGCGTGGAGGAGGTCTTGCGCGGCGGCGCGTTCGGCCTCCTCGTCGACCGCGACTCCCCGCGCGCGCTCGCGGACGCGGTGGAGCACCACCTGCGCAATCCCGCCCCGCTTCGGGCGCGCGCGCGCATGGCAGCGGCCCACGTCGCGCGCTACGACTCGCGCGAGACCGCGCGCCGGTTCCTCGCCGCCCTCGGCGCACCCCCGCCGGAGCGCGGGACGCGAGCCGCCTCCCCTGGCCGGGAAGAGCGGGCTGCGAGCAGGCGGTGAGCTCGAACGCGAACACGACCCTCGGGCGGTTCCGGCGCGTGTCAGAGTCGGCCGGCGCGGCAGGCACCCTTCGGATCGCGGCGTCCGTGGGAGCGATGCAGCTTGCGGGCGTGCCGGTCGCTGGAGCGCTGGCGCGGCGCCTCGCCGCCCGCCTCTCGCCGCCCTACTACGGGCAGTACCGGCTTGCCCGCTACCACCGCCGGGGCTTCGTGTCGCCCGCCGCCTCGCTCTTCCATCCGGACCTCCAGCTCGGCGCGAACGTCTTCATCGGAGACCGTGTCGTCATCTTCATGGACAGGGAGGGCGGGCCCGTCGAGCTCGGCGACCGCGTGCACCTGAACAGCGACGTGTACGTGCAGACGGGAAACGGCGGGCGCGTCCTCGTCGGGCGCGACACCCACGTGCAGATCCGCTGCTACCTGGCGGCCTACAACGCCGACATCGTGCTCGGTGCAGGCGTCCACGTCGCCGCCGGATGCGCGTTCTTCACCTACGACCACTCGGCCGACCCCGCGAGCCCGATCGCGACCCAGCCGCTCACGAGCAAGGGTCCGATCACCGTCGGCGACGACGCCTGGCTCGGGTACGGGACGATCGTCCTCTCCGGCGTGCGGATCGGGCGCGGCGCCGTCGTGGGCGCGGGGGCCGTCGTCACGCGGGACGTCCCGGACGGGGCAATCGCGGTCGGCGTCCCCGCGAAGGTCGTGCGGATGCGCGGCGAGTAGCGCGCGCCGCGACAGCGATGACGGACCACCATCACGTGGCCGATCCGGTGGACGGAGACGGGGCGCTCGACTCGCGCCGCAGCCTCGTCCTGCGCATGGCCACGAACACGGTCGTGCAGGCGGTCGGGACGGTGCTGGGCTCGGCGATCGCGTTCGTCACGTTCGTCGTCATGACGCGCGGCCTGGGGCCCGACTCGTTCGGCCACTTCACGGCTGCCTCGATCTTCCTGTTCATCCCCGTCGTCCTCGCCGACGTGGGGCTCTCGGCGGCCGTCCTGCGCGAGATTTCCGCGGCCCCCGCGCGCACGGAGGAGTTGATGCGGGCGTCGGTCGCGCTCCGAACCGTCCTCTCCCTGGCCGCGGTGGCGGTCGCGCTCGCCGTCGGCCTGCTCGCGCCGTTTGCCGAGCAGACGAAGACCGCCATGCTGATCAGCTCCGTCGGCGCCCTCTTCACACTGCTCAACCTGAGCCTCCTGCCCGTCCTGCAGGCGCAGCTGAAGATGCACTGGGCGGTCGTGGGGAACCTCCTCGGGCGTCTGGTCACGCTCGCTGGCGCGCTCACCGCGGTCGCCGTCGGCCTGGGCTTCGAGGCGATCGTCGCTGCCACGTCGCTCGGGCTCGTCGTCACGTTCCTCTTCGACCTGGTCGTGGTGCGCCGGATCGTGTCCGTGCGGCCCCGCTTCGACCCGACGGCGTGGCGGTCGATCGTGCGCGCGTCGCTTCTCCTCGGGCTCTCGGGTGCCCTCGGGCAGATCTACTTCCGGGTCGACACGGTGCTCCTCGCGCTGCTCCGTCCCGCCGAGGAGGTGGGTATCTACGGCGCCGCGTACAAGTTCATCGAGATCGGCGAGCTCGTGATCGCGTTCGTCTCGGTCTCGATCCTGCCCACGCTCGTCCGCTTCGTGGAGGAGGGAAACCCGCGCGCGAGGAGCCTCACCCAGCGGGCATTCGACATCGTGGTCGCGGTGAGCGCCCCTCTCGGCGTGATCCTGTTCGCGTTCGCCGACGACATCGTCGTGCTGGCGTCGGGGGAGGCGTTCGCGGGCGCGGCGCTCGCCCTCCGCCTGCTCGTCCCCTTCCTGCTCGTCGTGGTCGTGAACCAGCTGCTCTGGCGCGTCCTCGTCGCGTCGCGCCGCGACCGGGAGCTGTTCGCGCTCTCGGCGTCGATCCTCGTCGTGAACGTCGTCCTGAACGTCGCGCTCATCCCGGAGTACGGGTACCGGGCGGCGGCGCTCGTCTCGCTCGCCTCCGAGGCCGTCCTCCTCGTCTTCGTCACGATCGCGGTTCGCCGCGCCGCCGGCTTTCTCCCCAGCCCGCGGTACGCCGGCCTCGTGGGCGGGGCGGCCGGGCTCATGGTCGGGGTGATCCTCGCGCTCGGGAGCGCTCCCCCACTCCTCGCGGGCGCGCTCGCGCTCGCCGCCTATGCAGCGGCGCTGACGGCGGCGCCGGGGACGGTGCGCGACACGCTCGCCGACCTCGCCGCAGGCGCGCGCCGGCGCAGCGCGCGAGCGTGACCGGGGCCTCCGGCGCTACCGCCGCTGCAGACGGCGGTTGACGTACCAGCCGACGTCGCGACCCGTCTTCACGCCGTGCGTGAGAAGAGCCAGACCGGTGAAGAGGAGAGATCTCGTCATATCGGGCTCGCTACATTCGACCGCCGCCATGCGTGTCCTCTCGGTCGTCGGCAACCGGCCACAGTTCGTGAAGGCCGCTCCCCTGTCCGAGGCCCTCGCGCGGAGCGGGATCGAGGAGGTCGTCCTGCATACCGGCCAGCACTACGACCCGGAGCTCTCGGCCGTCTTCTTCACCGAGCTCACGCTGCCCGAGCCGGCCTACCGGCTCGGCGTCGGCTCGGGGTCGCACGCCGCGCAGACCGGTACGATGCTCCCCGGGATCGAGGCGGCGATCCTCGCCGAGGAACCCGACGCCGTCGTCGTGTTCGGAGATACGAACTCCACGCTCGCGGGCGCGCTTGCGGCAGTGAAGGTCCACGTCCCGGTCGCGCACGTCGAGGCCGGCCTTCGCTCGTACGACCGGCGGATGCCGGAGGAAGTGAACCGCGTCGTCGTCGATGCCCTCTCCACGCTCCTCCTCTGCCCCAGCGAGACCGCCGTCGAGAACCTCCGCCGGGAGGGCATCGTCGACGGCGTACGGGAGGTCGGCGATGTCATGTACGACGCGAACGTCATGCTCGCGCCGCTTGCGCGCGAGCGCTCGAGCGCGCTCGCGGAGGCCGGAGTCGAGGCCGGGAGCTACGTCCTCGCGACCGTTCACCGCGAATCGAACACGGAGCCGCCGGCACTCGCCGCGCTCGCCTCGGGGCTCCGCCGGATCGACGAGCCCGTCGTCTTCCCGGTTCACCCGCGCACGCGCGCCGTCCTCGAGGAGGAGGGGATCGACCTCGGCGTCTCGGCGAGCCTGCTCCCGCCGCTCGGGTACCTCGACTTCGCCGCGCTTGCCTCGTCGGCTCGCGTGATCGTCACGGACTCGGGCGGCGTGCAGAAGGAGGCGTACTGGTACGGCGTGCCGTGCGTCACCGTGCGGGAGACGACCGAGTGGCCCGAGACGGTCTCGGCCGGCTGGAACACGCTCGTCGGAGGTGACCCCGAGCGGCTCGCCGCCGCCGTTTCCGAGGCTCGGAGACCTGCTCTCCAGCCGCCTCTCTACGGCGACGGCCGCGCGGCGAGGAGGATCGCGGACCTCGTCGCTACGATTCCGCGCGAATGACGGTCGCCGTCGGTCTCGCCGGTCTCGGCTACTGGGGCCCGAACCTCGCCCGGAACTTCGACGACCTCCCCGACGCCGAGCTCACCTGGCTCGCCGACCTGGACGAGGAGCGGCGGCGGCGGTACGGAGCCCGGTTCCCGCGGGCTCGCACGACCCCCCGCTTCCAGGATCTCCTCGAGGACGAGCGACTGGACGCCGTCGTCATCGCCACTCCCGTGCCGACACACGCCGCGCTCGCAAAGGAAGCGCTCCGCGCGGGCAAGCACGTCTTCGTCGAGAAGCCGCTCGCCCTCTCGGCGGAGGAAGCGCAGGGCGTCGTCGCCCTCGCCGAGGAGCGCGGCCTCTCTCTCATGCCCGGCCACCTTCTCCTCTACCACCCCGGCGTGCGCAAGCTGCGCGAGCTGGTCGAGTCGGACGAGCTCGGACGTCTGCTCGTCGTGTACGGGAACCGCCAGAACCTGGGCAAGATCCGGCGCGACGAGAACGTCCTCTGGAGCCTCGGCGCCCACGACCTCTCCGTCATTCTCGACCTCGTCGGCGAAGAGCCGATCGAGGTGTGGGCGCGGGGCGAGTCGTTCCTGAACCCCGGGGTCGAGGACGTCGTCTTCTGCTACCTGCGCTTCCCCTCGGGGGTCGTCGCCCACATGCACCTCTCGTGGCTCGACCCGCACAAGATGCGCAGGCTGACCGTCGTCGGCGACCGCAAGATGGCGACGTTCGACGACATGGAGCTCGACCGCAAGGTCACCGTCTACGACAAGGGCCCGCAGGAGCCCGCCGACACCTACGGCGAGTGGCTGACGCGAACCGGGGACATCTGGAGCCCGAAGATCGCGAACGACGAGCCGTTGCGCCTCGAGTGCCAGCACTTCCTCGCGATGGTTCGCGGCGAGGCCGATTCCGCTGCTGCCCGCGAGAACGGCGTGGCCGTCGTCCGCGCGCTCGAGGAGCTGCAGCGGTCGCTCGAGCGCGAGCGCGTGTGACGGTCGCACCCTCCGCCGTCGTCCACCCGGGCACCGAGCTCGGAGCCGACGTCGCGATCGGAGAGAACGCCGTCCTCGGCAAGTCGCCCACGCTCGGCCGGCGCTCGACCGCGCGCCGCGACCCGCTCCCGCCGCTCGTCGTCGGCGAGGGGTGCGCCATCCTCGCCGGCGCAGTCGTCTTCGCCGGGACGCGCCTCGGCCGGGCCGTCGTCGTCGGCGACCAGGCCTGCGTGCGCGAGCGCTGCCTGCTCGGCGACGAGGTGATCGTGGGGCGCGGCTCGCTCGTCGAGAACGACACCAGTGTGGGCGCGCGGACGCGGATTCAGGCGAACGCCTACGTGACGGCGTACTCGCTCCTCGAGGAAGACGTCTTCATCGCGCCCGGCGTCACGACGACGAACGACAACTACATGGGCCGGACGGAGAAGCGTCTCGCGCTGACCAAGGGCCCCACGATCCGGCGGGGCGCACGCGTGGGAGGGGGCGCCGTGCTCCTGCCCGGAATCGAGATCGGCGAGGAGGCATTCGTCGGCGCGGGAGCCGTCGTCACCCGGGACGTTCCGCCTCGAGCGGTCGTCGTGGGCAACCCCGCACGGCGGATCCGCGACGTCGCCGACGACGAGCTCTTGCCGCCCCGGGGGTAGCCCTACCCGGCGACGACCGTAAGCGTCGGCGTTACGCCGGGCACGAGACCGTGCCCGACGCGCGCGACCGCGCGGTACCGGCCGGGACGGACATCGAGCCGCGCCCGGAACCGGCCCTGCTCGTTCGTGACCGCACGCGCGACGTTCGCCCAGCGAGCGGAGGCGCGGCGCTGGATCACGACGTCCACGCCCGCGAGCGCAGGGCGAACGAAGCCGGCGAGCACACGCCCGCCCGCGAAGCGGTCGAAGCGGACGAGCGCGGCCACGGTCACCCTGCGGGGGAGGCCCGCCCCCTTCGGAGACCGAAGCCGATACCACTTCGTCACGCCCGGGCGCGCGACGGCGCGAAAGCCGCCGTTCGGGCCGGGCTCGACCCGCGCGGCCCGCTGCCAGCGCGTGCCTGCGGCGCGCTGCTCGAGGACGACGGGCCGCGTCCCGCGCGCGATGCCGCGCAGGAGCGCCTCCGAGCCGAACTCGATCCGCCGGGGCCCGGCCAGGGAGAGGACGGCGAGGGAGAACCAGCTCGAGCGAAGCCCGAGCCGCGCCTGGAACGACGTCCCCGCGATCGTGTTGCGCCCGCCCGATCCGCGAAGAGCGACGGTCTCGGCACGAAGCGACGCGTTCCTTGCCACGACGGCGTCGAGGAGCGCGCCCGGCGGCGCGAGCGGCCCCAGCGTCGCCCGGAGACGCGCCCCCGTGAAGCGGAGCGGCCCCCAGCTGTGGTAGGGGGAGGCGACGTCGTACGGGTCGCGCACCGAGACGAGGTAGGGGATGGGTGAGGCGTTCCAGACGTCCTGGATCGCCGCCGTGCGGCCGCCGGAGGTCGAGTGGAAGAAGGTCCAGGCGACGCGGCCCGCGTAGGTGACGACCGTACCGGCGGTCGCGTCGACCGCGGCGTTCGTGCGCGGCGCCTCCGCTGCGACGCCCCCGTAGACCTGGCTTCGCGTATCGGGGAAGAGGTCGAACGTCCCGCCCCTCCGCCGGGAGACGACGGCGTACGAGCGGGCCGCGACCGCCTGCGCCTTCAAGGCCTCGGCCGCCCAGCTCGGCGGCATCTCGCTGGCCACGACGCCGTACAGGTACTGGTTCAGCCTGACATGGTTCGTCGCCGACAGCCTCCCGGCGGACGAGCGGACGACGAGGCGGCCCCGATAGGGCCGGCCCGCGAGCCGCAGGTACCCGCTCCCGCGCGCGAAGACGACGGGGCTCGCGAGCGTCGTTGCCTTGCCCCCGATGCGAACGCGAAGGGAGGGCCCGAGCTCGACGGTTCCCGCCGGGAGGCGGAAGGTGCGCCCCTTCCCGTCGCTGACGCGAAACCGCGCCGCGGAGCCGACGCGAAGAGCTGACCGGTCGGCGGCGAGCAGCACGCGCACTTGCGAGACGGATGTCTGGGCGAGCGCCGTTCCCCGGTAGTAGTGCCGCAGGATCCAGGCGTACGAGCGGTTCTCCCGCGAAGCGAAGCCCTGCGCCCCGTACTGCGCCAGGCCGATCCCGTGTCCCCACCCGTGGCCGTCAACAAGGAAGACGGGCGCCCCGAGAGCGGCCGCGGGGAGGACGAGGGCAGCGAGGACGGAGGCTAGGAGCGGACGGAGAGGCATGGGGCGTGAGCCGCGATCCTCCAGGGTAGAGAAGTCTGCGGGCGAGGCGGGCGCGCACAGCTCGCCCAGGCACGTCTTTCCTGCGTTTGAGCCGGTTGCGGCGCGGCTAGGAGGAACCTACTGTGGCCGTCGGGGCGAATCTCCTTCCGTCCCGTTACGCGCGAGCGGAGAAGATCGCGACGGGCGGGATGGGCGAGATCTACCTCGCCGAGGACGAGACCCTCGGGCGCAAGGTCGCGATCAAGCTCCTCGCGGAGCGCTTCGCGCGCGACGAGGCCATTCGCCGCCGCTTCACGCGCGAGGCGCTCGCCGCCGCCCGCCTCTCCGGCCACCCGCACATCGTCACGATCTACGACGTCGGAGAGTCGGAGGGTGGACGCCCGTTCATCGTCATGGAGTACGTCCCGGGAGGGACGCTCGCCGACCGTGCGCGCCGTGGCGCCGTCTCGCGCAAGCAGGCGATCGAGTGGCTCTGCCAGGCCGCCGACGCGCTGGACGACGCCCACCGGCACGGCATCGTCCACCGGGACGTGAAGCCTGCGAACCTCCTCCTCGACGAGCGCGGCGACCTCCACGTAGGGGACTTCGGCATCGCGCGCATCGTCGATGAGACGACGTCCGGGATGACGCTCGCCGGGACCGTCCTCGGGACGGCGGGCTACCTCGCGCCGGAGCAGGCGCGGGGCGATCCGGCGACGGCCGCGAGCGACGTCTACGCGCTGGGCGTCGTCGCGTACGAGCTCCTCACCGGCGGCCGCCCGTTCGAAGGCGGGTCGGCCACGGTGGAAGCGGCCGCACACATCCACCAGCCCGTTCCGCCCGCCTCCGAGCGCGGAGTGGGGGTCCCGCGCTCCGTCGACCCCGTCTTCGAGCGGGCGCTCGCGAAGGAGCCGAGCGAGCGGTACGCGTCCGCCCGGGAGTTCGTCGACGACCTGGCCGGCGCGCTCGACGCGACCGTCCCGGCCGGGCCGGCTTCGGCGGCCGCCTTCTCACCGCCGGGCGGCGGCGAGCGCCGGGCGCCCGTCGCGGCCGTGCCTGCGCGCCGGTCGGGAAGGCGAACCTGGGCGCCGATCGCCGCAGCGCTCGCGCTCTCGGGTCTCGCGATCGCCGGCCTCGTCGCCGCCGTGACCATGGCCGGCCGGGACGCGGACGACGGAGGGGCGCCGACCCGATCCGCTGCGGCGGCCCCGCAGAAGGTGACCGTGACGGAAACCCTCGCGGGAACGACGCTCCGGGAGACGGCGACGGTGACGACGGAGGCCGCCCCTGCCGAGCCACCGCCCTCTCCCTCCCCGCCCGCTCCGGCGCCTCCAGGCTCGCCTCCTCCCCCGGCCGCGACGAGCGGCGGCGAGCTCTCGGTGGCCGGCGCCCGCCAACTGACGGACGAAGCGACGGCCGCCATGCGGGCGGGCGACTACGAGCGCTCCTACGCGCTCGCCGAGCGCGCGCTCGGCACGCTGCGCGGAAGCGGCGACATCTACGAAGCGTACGCGTACTACGACGCGGGGAACTCGCTCGCCCGCCTGGGGCAGTGCGAGACGGCGCTCGAGTACCTGAATCGCTCGCAGGAGATCCAGGGCCGCCGCTCGGAGATCGACCGCGCCCGCGCGCGCTGCAGCTGAGGAGGGTCAGCCCAGGCGCTCGGCGTACTGG
>JACVSB010000369.1 GCA_014534155.1 Thermoleophilia bacterium | reverse complement strand
CTTCGCGGCGAAGCGACCGGCGTAGTGCTGGGCGGGGTTGCGGCGCGAGTCGCAGTAGTCGCGTTCCGCCTGGGTGAACACCCGCTCGCGAAAGCCCTCGCGCGTGAGCGCACGCTCGATCCTCGCTATCTCGATCAGATCGACGCCGATCCTCATCGCCCGGCGAGGAAGTCTGGTAGGTCGGCGAGCGAGTCGAGCGTCGCGTCGGGCGCGGGGTCGGCCGCAGCAAGGGCCTCCTCGGAGAACTTCCCGGTGCGGACGAGAACGGCCCGAAGGCCGGCTCGCTTCGCGCCGCCGATGTCCGCTTCCACGTCGTCCCCGACCATCGTCGCCTCGCCCGCCTCCGCACCGAGCGCCGCGAGCGCGGCCTCGAAGAAGGGCCCGCTCGGCTTCCCGACGATCTCCGCCTCGACCCGCGCTGCGTACTCCAGGCCGGCGACGTACGCGCCCGCGTCGAGGAGCGGCCCGCGAGACGTTTGCCACCAGCGGTTTCGGTGGAGGCACGCGAGCCGAGCACCGCGGCGCAACTCCCGGAAGGCGGCGTTCAGCCGCTCCCAGGCGAACACGCGGCCCGTCTCCTCCGTCTCGTCGGCGCCGCCGACGAGAACGATGTCCGCGCCCTCGTCCACCAGCTCGACGTGACGCGCGAGGTCGGCGTGGACGGCGGGCATGCAGAGCGGAAAGACGCGCGAGCCGGCGAAGCGGCGGGCGGCGGCGAGCGGGGTCGTCTCGATCTCCTCCTCCTCGACGGACGCGCCGAGCGCGCGCAGCTCCTCGGCGAGGCGCGCGCGCGGCCGCGTCGTGTTGTTCGTGACGAGCCGAAAGCGGTGCCCCTCGGCGCGAAGCCGGTCCACGGTTTCCGGCGCATCCGGGATCGGCTCGCCCGAGACGTGGAGGACGCCGTCCACGTCGAGCAGAATTGCGGCCATGGCCGGCGAGTCTATTCGCGTCAATCCGCGCGTCGCGATCCCGATGGACGAGATCGAGCTGCGGGTGTCGCGCTCGAGCGGCCCCGGCGGCCAGCACGCCCAGAAGACGGAAACGCGCGTCGAGGCGGTTTTCGACGCCTCCCGCTCGGGGGCCCTCACCGAGGCCGAGAAGCGCCGGGTGGTGGAGCGGACCGGAGGTCTCGTGCGCGCGGTCTCCCAGGACGAGCGGAGCCAGGCGCGCAACAGGGAGCTCGCGGTCGAGCGCCTCGCGGACGCCCTCGCGCAGGCGCTCCGCGTGCCGCGCGAGCGCCGCGCCACGCGCCCTCCCGCCGCCGCCCGCAAGCG
>JACVSB010000354.1 GCA_014534155.1 Thermoleophilia bacterium | reverse complement strand
CCTGCTCGCTCGCGCGAAGGAGCTCGCGCCGTACCCCCTGCTCACGAAGTCGGGAATCATCGTCGGGCTCGGCGAGACGAACGACGAGGTCGTGGAGACGATGGGCGACCTGCGGGCGCACGACGTCGACGTCGTCACGATCGGCCAGTACCTGCAGCCGTCCGCGAAGCACGCGGCGATCGACCGCTGGGTGCACCCGGACGAGTTCCGCTGGTTTCGGGAGCAGGGCGAGGCGATGGGATTCGGGTCCGTCTTCTCCGGCCCGCTCGTCCGGTCCTCGTACCGCGCCGACGAGCAGCGCCACGCGGCGGAGACGGGCCGTGGCGCTCTCGCCTACTGAGAGCGCTCTCCCGCTGGCGGAGGCGCAGCGGCTCTGGTCGCCTGCGCGTCCGTACCTGAACACCGCGAGCTACGGCCTTCCGCCGGCGCCGGCGTGGGCGGAGCTCATGGCGGCGCTCGAGGACTGGCGGCACGGACGGACGAGCTGGGAGGCGTGGACCGAGTCGACGGAGCGAGCGCGGCGGGCGTTCGCGCGGCTCGTCGGGACGCGGAGCGAAGACGTCGCGACGGGTGACTCCGCCTCGCAGCTCGTCGCCCTCGTCGCCGCCTCGCTCCCCTCCGGCGCCCGTGTCCTCGCGCCAGAGCGGGACTTCGCATCCCTCCTCTTTCCGCTCGCCGTGCGAGCGGAGGTGACCACCGTCCCGCTGGCGCGCCTCGCGGACTCGGTCGAGCCCGGGGTCGCGCTCGTCGCCCTGAGCGCCGTCCAGTCCGCGACGGGAGAGGTGGCCGACGTACGTGCGGTCGCGGCCGCCGCGAGGGCGCAGGGCGCCCTCGTCCTCGTCGATGCCACGCATGCCGTCGGCTGGCTGCCGATCGCCGCCGCCGACGTCGACTACCTCGTCTGTGCCGCCTACAAGTGGCTCCTCTCGCCGCGCGGCACGGCGTTCCTGGCCGTTCGCCCAGGCCTTCTCGAACGTGTTCCGGCGCTCGCCGCCAACTGGTGGTCGAGCGACGATCCGTACGGCACCTACTACGGCCTGCCCATCCGGCTGGCAGAGGACGCGCGCCGGCTCGACACGTCTCCCGCGTGGTTCTCATGGGTCGGAGCGGCGCCCGCGCTCGAGCTGCTCGAACGGATCGGGGTCGGGGAGATCCACCGGCACGACGTCGCCCTCGCCAACCGGTTCCGCGCGGGTCTCGGTCTTCCGCCCGGCGACTGCGCCATCGTCTCCGTCGAGCGTGCGGGCGCCGAGGAACGGCTCGCGCGGGCAGGGATCCTCGCCTCGGTACGCGCGGGGAGCCTGCGCGCGTCGTTTCACCTCTACAACACGGAGGCGGACGTCGACGCCGCTCTCGCGGCCCTTCTCTAGCGTCCGTGCGGCCGCGCCAGCGCGCGGTAGTCGAGCGCCTCGGCGAGCACCTGCTCGTCGACCCCCT
>JACVSB010000348.1 GCA_014534155.1 Thermoleophilia bacterium | reverse complement strand
GCTTGAGGACGATCGTGTTCCCCGCGGCGAGCGCGGGGCCGATCTTCCAGACCGCCATCATGAGCGGGTAGTTCCACGGCGCGATCTGGCCGACGACGCCGACTGGCTCGCGGCGGATCATCGAGGTGTAGCCGCGCATGTACTCGCCGGCCGCCTTCCCTTCCAGGGCCCGGGCCGCGCCCGCGAAGAAGCGCAGGTTGTCGGCGGACACAGGGACCTCGTCCACGACGACGCCGTGCGGCTTGCCCACGTTCGCCATCTCGGCCTGGATCAGGTCGGCGGCGTGCTCCTCCAGCGCGTCGGCGAGCTTGAGGAGCGCCTCAGCGCGCTCCTGCGGGGTCGTCTCGCGCCATTCGCCGAACGCCCTCTTCGCCGCCTCGACCGCGCGGTCGACGTCGGCCACGCTCCCGCGCGGCACCTCGCCGATCGCCTCGCCCGTCGCAGGGTTCAGCACCTCCATCGTCTCGCCCTCGACGGCGTCGACCCAGTCGCCGCCGACGAAGTTCTGCTGCCGTGTCGCCACGCTCATTTCGAAGCCTCCCTGTCTCTCTCGCGCGTCCTTCGAGCCTATCGCGTTCCGAGCGGCATACCGAGGAGCCGCGGGAGCGCCGCGGCGGCCCGCACGGGCAGCGGTGCCTCCCCGCCCTCCTCCTCCGCCTCCTCGCGCGAGAGGATCGCCGCGCGGACGAGCCCCCCGCCGAGCCGCTTCAGCGGCTCGGGCGGCAGGCCCGTCGTGGGAGTGCGAACGAGCGGAAAGCGCGACCACTCGTCGTCGCGCCCGAGGGCCAGCGAGGCAAGGCAGCGGCCGAGGAGCCAGCTCGGGCCGACACCGTGCCCCGAGTAGCCGACGCCGTAGTGGATCCGCCTCCCCGGAAGCGTGCCCGCGAACGGGAAGTGGTCGGCCGAGACGTCGATCGGGCCGCCCCACGCCCGCTCGACGCGCGCCCCGGCGAGGGCTGGGAGCAGGCGGCGAAGACCGAGCTCGGCTCGCGCCGCGCTCGGCTCGTCCTCGCTGAAGCGTCCGTCGTCCAGCCGGCCACCGTGCCCGATCGGGCCGGAGCCGGAGCCCATGAGCACACGGCCGTCCTCCGTGGTCCGGAAGTAGTGGATGAACATGCGCCCGTCCGTGACGGCCTCCCCTCCCGTCCAGCCGATCTCGCCGATCAGCTCGGGCACGGGCTCGGTGAGAACGACGTAGCTCCCGAAGTTGGTGAGCCGGCGCCGCACGGGAGGCCACCCCGTGAGGGCGGCGTTCGCCGCGAGGACGACCTCGTCGGCGAGGACGCGCCCGCGGGGCGTCTCGAGGACGTTCGGCGCGCCCGCTCGAAGCCGCGTCGCCCGCGTCCGCTCGAAGAGCGCGACGCCCTCGTCGAGGACGCCGCGGCGAAGGGCGCGGGCGAGCCGGGCGGGCTGCACCGTGGCGCCGTCGCGGAAGAAGACCCCGCGCCGGAAGCGCGG
>JACVSB010000383.1 GCA_014534155.1 Thermoleophilia bacterium | reverse complement strand
CCTGCTCGGCCAGATCGGGGAGGCGCTCGGATCGGAGACGCTCACCGAGATCGCCCGCTGGACGTCTTGGGCGCTTCCCTTCGAGGCGCTCTACCAGGACGGGCTGAACGCGATCAGCTCGGAGAGCTTCGGCCTGACGGCGCAGGCGCTCGAGCTCGGCCCGTTCGGGGGCGCGCAGGCGGCCGGAGCGTGGCTCGTTCCGTGGACGCTCGCGTACCTCGCGGCGCTCGCCGTCCTCGGGCTCGTCGCGTTCGCGCGACGCGATCTGTAGCAGGCCTACAGGTCGCGCGCGAACGCAAGGTTCTCGGGGCGGAGGGTCTCGTCGGTTCCGAAGTAGGCGTGCTTCGACATGTCCGGGCTGTAGCGGCTCGCGGGCGGTTTTCGGCCCAAGGCCTCGGCCATCGCGCGCGTGTGGTGCGCTCCGTTCCCGCAGCAGACCCCGAGATAGCGGACGCCGAGATCGTACGCGGCCCGCGCGAACTCCCCGATCTCGTAGCGGTTGCAGACGAACGGGTCGAGTGCGGTGGGAAACGGATGTCCACCCGGGATGCAGTCGCAGTCCGGGTCGGCGAGCGCCTGGAAGGTCGGCTCCGCCTCCGTCGTCCGGTACGGGACGGGGAGCGCCGCGACGGGGACGTGGACGGCCTCGACGATCGCCGCTAGCTCGGGAAGCATGGTGCGCGGCCCGCGGATGCAGTTCAGCCCGACCACGTCCGCGCCCGCGTCCGCGAGTCGCCTGCACGCCTCGGCCGGCGACCAGCCCTCGCGCGTCACAGCCCGGCGATGGAGCGCGAGCGTCACGACGGCCGGAAGGCCGGCGGCCTTGATCGCCTCGAGCCCGAGGAGCGCTTCCTGCGCGTAGGAGTAGGTCTCGGCGATGACGAACTCGGCGCCGGCGTCGGCGGCCCAGCCGACCTGCTCCTCGAACATCCCGCGCACCTCACGCTCGGACTCGCGCTCGTCCGGGTCGTAGACGTTCGTGTTGCAGATGTCGCCGGCGAGCAGCGCACCCGTGTCGCGCGCGACCGCGGCGGCGATCGCCAGCGCCTCCCGGTTGAGGGGCTCGAGCCGGTCCTCGAGGCCGACGAGCCGCAGCTTCTCGCGGTGGGCGTAGT
>JACVSB010000183.1 GCA_014534155.1 Thermoleophilia bacterium | reverse complement strand
TTCCTCTGCGAGTGCGACGACGCGCGTTGCCACGAGACCGTCGCGGCGTCGATCCTCGAGTACGAGGACGTGCGGGCCGACGACCGCCACTTCCTGCTCGTCCCGGGACACGTGAACGCGGGGATCGAGCGCCCCGTGCGCCAGACGGACCGCTTCGTCGTCGTCGAGAAGCTCGGCGTCGCCGCCGCGGCCGTCGACGAGGCCGCGTACTAGCGGAGCGGCCCCGCAACTACGAGAGCCGGCCCCGCAGGAAGTTCTGCGCCAGCTCACGGCCGTTCGGCGTCAGCACCGACTCCGGGTGGAACTGGACCCCCTCGACGCGCAGCGTACGATGCCGAACGGCCATGACCTCGCCGTCAGGCGCCGTCGCGGTCACGTCGAGGGAGCGGGGGAGGCGCGTCGCGGCGAGCGAGTGGTAGCGGCCTGCCGGCAGCGGTACCGGAAGGCCGCCGAAGATCCCGCGACCGTCGTGCGAAACGGCGACGGCCTTCCCGTGCGCGAGTGACCGCGCAGGCCCCACCTCACCGCCGAAGGCCTCCACGATCACCTGGTGCCCCAGGCACACGCCGAGCGTAGCCACGCACGGGGCGAGGCGGTGGAGGATCGCCTCCGACGCCCCCGCGTCCGCGGGGCGGCCGGGCCCCGGCGAGAGCACGAGGTGGGTCGGGGCGAGCGCCTCCGCCTCGTCAGGGGTGACGGCGTCGTGGGTCACGACTGTGACCTCCGCTCCGAGCTCCTCGAAGAGGTGGGCGAGGTTGTACGTGAAGGAGTCGTAGTTGTCGACGAGGAGGAGCCGCACGTAACCCTTGCGTGCTACCGCGAGCGAGCGCGACAGGACCCGGGCAGGGCCGAGCGGCTAGGTCTCCCGACCGGCCGAGTCGCCGTCCGACCGGCGCTCGACGACGAGCTCGGACACGACGAGCCGGTCGACCCTGAGCTCCTCGACTTCCAGCTCCTCGACCTCCAGCTCCTCGACCTCGAGCTCGTCCACGTCCAGCTCTCCCACCTCGAGCTCGGCGATCGCGGCCTTGCGGATCGCGAGGCGACCGATCGCGAGGGCGCCGATCGCGCCGCCCGCAACAGCGAGCCCGGCCACCGCCGCACCGGCGAGCGCACGGCCCGCGCCCTCGTCGCGCGCCAGGAGTCCCATGCCGCGGACCCTATCTGCCGGCGGGCCTCGGGCAGCGAGATCGTGCTCGCTAGGCTCACCGTATGACCCGCTCGGTGATCGTCTCCGCCGTCCGGACACCGTTCGGAAGGCTGGGCGGCGGCCTGAAGGAGTACGAGGCGCCCGAGCTCGGCGCGATCGCGATCCGAGCGGCCCTCGAACGTGGCGGAATCGAGGCGAGCGAGGTCGAGTACGTGATCATGGGCGAGGTGCTCCAGGCCGGGGTGGGGCAGGCGCCGGCCCGCCAGGCGGCGATCGGTGCCGGAATCCCGAAGGAGGTCGGCGCGGACACGATCAACAAGGTCTGCGCCTCGAGCGTCCGCGCGGTCGAGATGGCCGATCAGATGATCCGGGCGGGCGACCACTCCGTGATCGTCGCGGGAGGGATGGAGTCGATGTCGAACGCTCCGTACCTCCTGGAGGAGGCGCGCTTCGGCTACCGGCTGGGCGACGCCGTCCTCGTCGACTCGATGGTCCACGACGGCCTGACCTCGACCTTCGATGAGCGCCATATGATCCAGCAGGCGTCCTTCGTCGCCCGCGAGCTCGGCATCTCGCGCGAGGAGCAGGACGGCTGGGCGCTGCGCTCGCACGAGCGCGCGATCCGGGCAATCGACCACGGGCTCTTCCGCGACGAGCTCGTGCCCGTGGGGGACTTCGCCGTCGACGAGGGGCCGCGGCGCGACACGTCGCTCGAGAAGCTCGCGCAGCTGAAACCCGTCTTCGACCCGGAGGGATCGACCACGGCCGGGAACGCGCCGGGCGTGAACGATGGCGCCGGCGCCCTCGTAGTCGCGAGCGAGGAGTACGCGCGCAAGCGCGGGCTCGAGGTCCTGGCCACGGTCGTCTCCCAGGCCTACGTGGCCGACGACTTCGCCTACCTCGCCCGCACGCCCGCCCGGGCGGGGGCGCTCGCGCTCGAGCGGGCCGGGAAGTCGATCGACGACGTCGAGCGGGTGGAGCTGAACGAGGCGTTCTCGTCGGTCGTCCTGAACTCGACGAAGATGCTCGGGGCCGACCCCGAAAGGGTGAACGTGAACGGCGGCGCAGTTGCCCTAGGCCATCCGATCGGCGCCTCCGGCGCACGGATCCTCTCCACGATGATCCACGAGCTGCGCCGAAACGGCGGGGGCCTGGGCCTCGCCGCGATCTGCTCGGGCGGCGGGCAGGGCGACGCGCTCCTCATGGAGGCGTGACCTCGGCGGAGAGGAAGGCGACGAGCGCCTCGGCGAGCTGACGCGGCTCGCGCCACGGAACCATGTGGTCCGCCGCCGAGATCACGACGCGCTCCGCGCCGGGAATCTCGCGCTCGAGCACGTCCCCGATCTCGTTCATCCCAGGCACGTCGCGGTCGGCTGTGACGACGAGCGTCGGCGCCCGGAGCTCACCCAGACGCCGCGCGGCGGGCGGCTGCGGCGCGACGGCGGGGTCGTCGCCGTTCGACGCCTCCGCGTTTTGGTGGAACATCGCGCGCAGCTCATCGTCGACGCCGATCGGAGCCCAGACCTCGAGGTCGAGCTCCGCCATCGACGCGTAGTCGCCCGCCGCCTCGGCCGCTTCCCACCGCCGCTCGAGGGCCTCCGGCACGTCCCAGCTCGGCGTATAGCCCGGTAGCGCTGAAGCAACGAGCACGAGCCTCGTCACGCGGTCGGGCTCCGCGAGCGCTGCCTCGAGCGCGATGCGGCCGCCGCGCGACAAGCCGACGAGGCACGCGCGATCGAAGCCGACGTCGTCCATGACGCCGAAGAGGTCGTCGGCGAGCGAGTACGGGCCCCTCCAGGCCGCGGAGCACCCGTACGCGCGCTGGTCGTACGCGACGACCTGGAAGCGTTGCGCGAGAAGGGGGAAGACCGGCGACCAGATGCGCGAGTCCGCCACGCCGGCGTGCAGGAGCACGACCGGCTCGCCCGACCCGGCAAGCTCGTACCACAGCCCGTTCGCGGCGCGGGGCATAGGCGGACGGTAGCCTGCGGCGCCGTGGAGTTCGACCACGTCCTGGTCGTCGGCGCCGGGCAGATGGGCGGCGGGATCGCGCAGGTCGTGGCGGCGTCCGGCCGGCGCGTCTCCCTGCACGACGCGGTGCCGGGCGCCGCGGGGCGCGCGCTCACCGCGATGGGGACGAGCCTCGCCCGGCTGGCGGCGAAGGGAGCGGACGTCGAGCCCGACGCGGTGCTCGCCCGAGTCGCCCCCGTGGACGAGCTCGTGGCCGCGGACCTCATGCTCGAGGCCGTCGTCGAGGACGCCGGCGTCAAGCGCGCGGTCTTCCGCGCCGGCGACGCGACCCTTCCGCCGCATGCCGTCCTCGCCTCGAACACCTCGTCGATTCCGATCGCGTCGCTCGCGGCGGAGACGGCCCGTCCCGGGAAGGTGATCGGGATGCACTTCTTCAACCCGGTTCCCGTCATGGGGCTCGTGGAGGTCGTCCGCCATCCCGCGACGTCGGACGAGACCGCGCGGGCCGTCTCGGATCTCGCCCGCGAGCTGGGGAAGACGCCCGCCGAGGCGAACGACTACCCCGGCTTCGTCTCGAACCGCGTGCTCATGCCGTACCTGAACGAGGCGGTGTGGGCGCTGCACGACGGCGTCGCCGAAGCGGAGGCGATCGACACCATCGCGAAGCTCGGCTTCAACCACCCTATGGGGCCTCTCGCGCTCGCCGATCTCATCGGTCTGGACACGTGCGTCGCGATCATGGAGGTCCTGCGGGACGGGCTCGGGGAAAGCCGCTACGAGCCGTGCCCGCTCCTGCGCGAGCACGTCGCCGCCGGCCGGCTCGGCCGCAAGGCGGGCCGGGGGTTCGACGTCTACGAGCGCGAGGGACAGGCGGGCTAAAGGAAGTCGGCCGCCCGCCGATAACGGACCCTCCGGACGAAGAAGGGGAGGGTCTTGCGTCTCCTGCTGGTCGATGACGACGCCAGGCTGCGGACACTGGTCGGAACGACGTT
>JACVSB010000104.1 GCA_014534155.1 Thermoleophilia bacterium | reverse complement strand
GAGACGGGGGCCGGCACCCTGGCCGTTGCCTGCCCGTTCTGCACGGTCATGCTGGACGACGGCGTCCGCTCCACCGGCCGCGACCTGCGCGTCGTGGACGTCTCGACGCTCCTCGCCGAGTCGCTCGAGACCTGACCAGCCGCGGGCGGCTGCTTCGGCGGCCCGGGCGGCTCCTCTCGCCACGTCCCGCGTCTTACGCGCGACAATGATGGTTGCCGCGCCGGTTAAAGGTCGGTGAACGCGCTCACGTTTGCGGTCCGCCGTTCGTGGAACTACAGTTCCACGTATGGGAGAGGCTGCCGGAACACAGGCGATCGAGCGGGCGGCGGAACTCCTCGTTCGCGTCGTGGAGAGCACGCGGCCTCTCGGGGTCGGCGAACTCGCGAGCGCGAGCGGGCTGCCGAAGAGCACGACCTCGCGCCTCGCGAGCGCGCTCGAGCGCACCGGCCTGCTCCAGCAAGACGGCCAGCGTGGGCGCCTGCGGCCCGGCCCCGTGTTGCTCCGCTTCGCGCACCGGTCGGAGGAGACGCTCGTCGACCTGGCCGGTCCGGCCCTGCAACGGCTCGCGCAGGAGAGCGCGGAGACCGTCAACCTCGCCGTTCCGTCGCCCGGCGGCGTCGAGCACCTCGCGCAGCGCGACAGCCGCCACTTCGTCGGCGTCGGGAACTGGGTGGGGCGCCGCGTGCCGCTGCACGCGACCGCGAACGGGAAGGTCTTCCTCGCCTACGCGGCCGCGCCGCTTCCGGCGCATCTCGACCGCCTCGCCCCGGCCACGATTACAGACCGCGCGCTCCTCGAGCGCGAGCTGCGCCAGATCCGCGCGCGGGGCTACGCGACCGCGGTCGACGAGCTGGAGCAGGGTCTCGCCGCGGTCGCGGCGCCGGTCTTCGGCGCGGACGGCGGGGTGGTCGCGGCGCTCAGCATCTCCGGTCCCGGCGCGCGCCTCACGCACGAGCGGATCGCGGCGCTCGCGCCCGTCCTGGTCGAACAGTCGCACGAGCTCTCCGCCGAGCTCGGGCACACGAGAAGAGGAGCGGCATGACGCACGACGAGATCCTCCAGGGGCTGTACGAGAACACGCTGGTCGGGAACGCGCCCGAGGTGAAAGACCTGGTGAACCAGGGCCTCGAGGACGAGCTCGAGCCCGAGAAGATGCTGTACGACGCGCTCATCCCCTCACTCGAGGAGGTAGGCGCGCTCTTCGAGCGCGGCGACTACTTCGTGCCCGAGATGCTGATCGCGGCGCGCGCCATGCAGGGCGCGCTCGACATCCTGCGGCCCCTGCTCGCGGAGACGGGCGTGCGGCAGGTCGGAACCTACGTGATGGGGACCGTCAAGGGCGACGTGCACGACATCGGCAAGAACCTCGTCAACATCATGCTGGAGGGGGCGGGCTTCACGGTGTACGACCTCGGCGTCAACGTGGCGCCGGAGACCTTCGTCGAGAAGGTGCAGGAGCACGGGCCGGACGTCGTCGGCTTCTCGGCGTTCCTGACGACGACAATGCCGATGTTCAAGGCGAACATCAACGCGCTTCAGAAGGCCGGCATCCGCGACGACGTGATCGTCATGGTCGGCGGCGCGCCGGTCACGCAGGAGTACGCGGACGCCGTCGGCGCCGACGGCTACGCGGCCGACGCCTCGACCGCCGTCCGTCTGGCCAAGGACCTGATCGAAAAGCGCCGCGGCGCCGTCGCCGCCTGATGGCCGCTTCGCGGCACGCGAGCGGCCGCACGGACCGCCGGCGCGACCGACGCGCGAGCGGAGGCTGAATGGAGACGCGGATCCACTCCCGCTCGCAGGAGGTCGTGATCGGGCCCGAGCGGCCGTTCTGCGTCATCGGCGAGCGGATCAACCCGACGGGGCGCAAGTCCTTCCAGGCTCAGCTCCAGGCGGGCGACCTCTCGCGGGTCGAGACGGATGTCGCCGAGCAGGTCGCCGGCGGCGCGGACGCGCTCGACGTCAACGTGGGCGACCCGCTGGCCGACGAGGTCGAGCTCATGCGTCGCGCGATCCCGCTCGTGCAGGAGCTGACCGACCTCCCGATCTGCATCGACTCCTCGGTCATCGAGGCGCTCGAGGCCGGGCTCTCGGTCTACGAGGGGAAGGCGCTCGTGAACTCGGTCACGGGCGAGGACGAGCGGCTGGAGGAGATCCTCCCGCTCGTCGCCCGCCACGGGGCGGCTGTCATCGGCCTCGCGAACGCCGAGGACATTCCGATGGAGCCGGAGCGGCGGCTCGAGGTCGCGAAGAAGGTCGTCTCCGCCGCCGGCGACCACGGAATCCCACCCGAGGACGTCGTGATCGACCCGCTCGCCATGCCGGTCGGCGCCGAGCCTCGCGCCGTGACGGCTTTCGTCGAGACCGTCCGGCTGATCCGCGAGGAGCTGGGCGTGAACACGACCTGCGGCGCCTCGAACACGTCCTTCGGCCTCCCCGGCCGGCACACGCTCGGCGGGGCGTTCCTCGCCATCGCCCAGAGCCACGGCCTGACGAGCGCGATCATGGATGCGCGAAACGCGGAGATCGTGGACGCGGTCCGCGCGGCGGACTTCCTGCTCGGTCGCGACGAGTGGGGCGCGAACTGGATCGCGCGCCACCGTGCGAAGGTCGCAGCGGCGACGTGAGCGCGCTGGAGCAGATCGTCGCCGAGGCGCCGCACCCGGAGCGGGTGCGACTGCGCTTCGAGCAGGCGGACGGCGGAGTCAAGGAAGCGCGGGTGCCCGCGGGGACGACCCTCTTCGACGCGGCGAGCTGGAACGGCGTCGCCATCGACTCGACCTGCGGAGGGCACGGCACCTGCAAGAAGTGCCGCGTGCGCGTTACGGAGGGCTCCGTCCCGGTCAGCGGGACCGATCCCCGGGCCTTCTCACCCGAGGAGCTACGGGCCGGCTGGCGTCTCGCATGCCGCGCCCCCGCAGAGGGCGATGTCGTGGTGGCCGTTCCGCCGCTCGAGACCCGCCCGAAGGCTGCGCTCGCCGGCGTGGGCCGGCACGTGATCCTCCGACCCGCGGTGCAGAAGCGCTACCTCGAGCTCGCGGAGGCCTCGCTCGAGGACCAGACACCCGACCTCGACCGGGTGCTCGCCGCGATGGAGGACGTGGAGCTTCGGGTACCGCTCGAGGTCGTCCGGACGCTGGGCGCGACGCTCCGGCGTTCCCACCACCGGGTCACCGCCGTCCTGGCGGACGATCTCCTCCTCGCGGTGGAGCCGGGCGACACCTCGGCGCGGCGCTTCGCGATCGCCTTCGACCTCGGGACGACTACCGTCGTCGCCAACCTGATCGACCTCGAGACCGGGCAACCGGCCGCGGTCCGCTCCATCCTGAACGGGCAGCAGCCCTTCGGCGCCGACGTGATCTCGCGGATCTCGGCCACGATGCTCGACGACGGCGCCCTCGCCGAGCTCCGCCGACGCGCGCACGAGACGCTGGACGAGCTCGTGGAAGAGGTGTGCGCGGAGGCGGAGGTCCGGCGCGAGGAGGTGTACGAGATCGTGATCGTCGGCAACGTCACGATGCTCCAGCTCGCGCTCGGGATCGACCCGGAGCCGCTCTCCATGGCGCCGTTCGTGATCGCGGCGCGGGAGCTTCCCGCGACGACCGCGGCCGATTTCGGCGTGCATGTGCATCCGCGCGCTCCCGCCGTCGTCTTCCCGGCGCTCGGCGCGTACGTCGGCCCGGACATCGTCGCCGGGATTCTCGCGACAGGCCTCACCCTCGACCGGCGCGTTCGCCTCTTCGTCGACGTCGGGACGAACTCCGAGATCGTGCTCGGGTCGTCGGCGCGCGCGCTCGCGACTGCGGCACCCGCGGGCCCCGCCTTCGAGGCGGCGCAGATCCGTTGCGGGATGCGCGCGGGCGAGGGCGCGATCGAGGGCGTAAAGATCGTGGGCGACGACGTGGAGCTGCAGGTGATCGGCGACGTCGAGCCGGTCGGGATCGCGGGCTCGGGGCTCGTGGACGCGGTCGCGGAGCTCGTCGCGGCCGGCGTCCTCGACCACTCGGGCCGCTTCGTCCCGGATCCTCCTGTCTGCGCGGAGCGCCTGCGCGAGGTCGAGGGCCAGCGGCTCTTCTTCCTCACCGACGACGTCTTCCTCTCCCAGCGCGACGTGCGGGAGCTCCAGTTCGCGAAGGCGTCGATCGCGACGGGCTGGAACCTGCTCTGCCGAGAGCTCGGGATCAGGCCGGAGGAGATCTCCCAGGTCCTGCTCGGCGGGTCGTTCGGGTCGTACCTCTCCCCGGCGTCCGCGGTCCGGATCGGCCTCGTGCCCAGGCTCCCGCTGCCGCGAATCGTCTCGGCCGGCAACGTCGCGGGCGAGGGCGCGAAGATCGCCGCGCTCTCGCTGCGCGAACGCGCTGCCGCACGCGCGATCGTGGACGAGGTGGAGTACGTCGAGCTCTCGGGGCGAAGCGACTTCAACGACCTCTTCGTCGACCAGCTGGCGTTTCCGCGGTGAGCACCCTCGTCGTCTCCTGCGGGGCGCTCGCCCTGCACGTGAAACGGATCGCCCTGCGGCGCGGCTGGGACGTGGAAGTAGTCCCGCTCCCGCCCGAGCTCCACAACCGGCCCGAGCGGATCCCAGCGGCCGTGGCAGCGGCCGCGGGAGGCGAGGACGCGGTCGTCGCATACGCCGACTGTGGGACGCGCGGCGGGCTCGACGGCCGGAACCGGCTCCCGGGCGCCCACTGCTACGAGGTCTTTGGAGCCGAGCACGAGCCCGGCACGTACTTCCTGACGGATTTCCTCGTGCGCGCCTTCGACCGCGTGGTCTGGCGCGGCCTTGGCCTCGACCGCTGGCCGGAGCTTCGCGACGACTACTTCAGGCACTACACCAGCGTCGTCTGGCTCGCGCAGGAGCGGACGCCCGAGCTCGAGGCGGCCGCCGAGCGCGCGGCGGCGCGGCTCGGCCTGCCGCTCGAGGTGCGGGAGACGGGAGACGCCGGGCTCGAACGGTCCCTGGAACGACTCCTGAAGGAGGCAACGTGCTCGTAAACGACTTGCCGCGCTACGAGATCCTCGACGAGGCCGCGCTGGACGAGCTCGAGCGCGGCTGGCGCCGGATCGTCAGCGAGCTCGGGATCGAGTTCCTGCACGACGAGGCGATCGACATCCTGCGGGGAGCGGGCCAGGACGTGGACGGCCAGCTCGTTCGCTTCGACCCGGACTGGGTCCTCGAGCAGGTCGCGAAGGCGCCGCACGAGTTCGAGGTGCAGGCGTGGAACCCGGAACGGACAGTGACGATCGGCGGCAAGAACATGGTCTTCGCGGCCGTGTACGGGCCCCCGTTCGTGCGCGAGGGGCTCGAGCGGCGCGACGCCACCTACGAGGACTTCCGCAACCTCGTCAAGCTGGCGCAGTCGTTCCCGCAGATCGACTCGCCCGGCGGCACGATCTGCGAGCCGAACGACCGCCCGCTCGACTCGCGTCACCTGGACATGGTGTACACGCTCCTCACGCTCTCCGACAAGCCGATCATGGGCTCCGTTACGTCCGGGCCGAACGCCCGCGACTCGGTCGCGATGGCGGAGATCGTGTTCGGCCGCGACGCGCTGGAGGAGACGCCCGCTCTCATCTCGCTGATCAACGTCAACTCGCCGCTTCGCTACGACGACCGGATGCTCGCGGCCCTGCTCGAGTACGCGAAGGCAAGGCAGGCGCTCATCATCACCCCGTTCCTCCTCATGGGGGCGATGTCGCCCGTCTCGGTGGTCGCGGCGCTCGCGCAGCAGATGGCGGAGGCGCTGGCCGGGATCGCCCTCGTGCAGACGATGCGGCCCGGCTGCCCGGTCGTCTTCGGCTCCTTCCTCTCGAACACGGACATGCAGTCGGGCTCACCCTCGTTCGGGACGCCGGAGTCCGCGATCGGGCTTCTCTGCACCGGCCAGATCGCCCGCCGCCTCGGCCTGCCGTTTCGCTCCGGCGGAGGGCTCACCTCGTCGCAGGTGGTAGACGCGCAGGCGGGCTACGAGGCGATGATGACGATGTGGCCCACGTTCCTCGCGGGGACGAACTTCGTCCTGCACGGCGCCGGGTGGCTCGAGTCGGCCCTCGTCTCCTGCTACGAGAAGTTCGTGATGGACATCGAGATCCTCCGCGAGCTGTACGAGGTCTTCCAGCCGCTGCGCGTGGACGAGGAGGCGCTTGCCTACTCGGCGCACCAGGAGGTCGGCCAGGGCGGCCACTTCCTCGGCGCCGCGCACACGCTCGAGCGCTTCCGGACGTGCTTCTACCGCCCGATCCTCTCCTCCACGGAGAACTACGAGCGCTGGAACCGCGTCGGCGGCAAGGACGCCGCGACGCGGGCGACCGAGCTCTGGCAGAAGACGCTCGAGGAGTACGAGGAGCCCGCGCTCGACGGGGCCGTGAAAGAGGAGCTCGGCGAGTTCGTGGCGCGCCGGCGGGCGGAGCTCGGCGACTAGGAG
>JACVSB010000023.1 GCA_014534155.1 Thermoleophilia bacterium | reverse complement strand
GCGCGCGCTCCAGGCGCCGGCGCTGAAGGCGTGGGCAGGGTCGCCCGACAACCTGGAGGCCGGCCGGCAGGCGTACCTGCACAGGGCCAGGCTGAACGGGGCAGCGAGGACGGGCAGCTACTCGCCCGAGATGGAGCAGCTGGCGGCGGCGTAGCGGCCCGGCGACGGGCCTACCGGTACTCGCGGCCCGAGAGCTTCGAGAGTTTCTCGAAGGCGTGCCAGGCCTGAACCCGGCGCACCGTCCCCGAGCGCGAGCGCATCACGATCGAGTCCGTCACCGCGCCTTCCGTCGTGTAGCGAACGCCGTCCAGGAGCGCGCCGTCGGTGACTCCCGTCGCCGCCACGAACAGGTTCTCTCCGCCCACGAGGTCGTCCGTCGTCAGCACCCGGTCGACGGCGTAGCCAGCTTCCACGAGCTGCGCCCGCTCCTCCTCGCTGCGAGGCCAGAGCCGGCCCTGCACCTCGCCGCCCAGGCACTTGACCGCGGCCGCCGCGATCACGCCCTCGGGCGTCCCCCCGATCCCCATCATGAGATCGACCGGGCGCGAGGGGTTCGCGGCCGCGATCGCGGGCGCGACGTCGCCGTCCGTGATGAGGAGGACCCTCGCGCCGCACGCGCGAAGCGACGCGATCAGCTCCTCGTTGCGGGGCCGGTCGAGGACGACGACGGAGATCTCGCGCGGCTGCACTCCCTTCGCCTCCGCGGCCGCGCGAACGTTCTCCTCGGGCGAGGCCTCGATCGAGATCGCTCCCCCGACCGCCGCGCCCGCGGCGATCTTGTCCATGTAGACGGCGGCGCCGGGAAAGAACATCGTCCCTCGCTCGGCGACGGCGATGACCGCGATCGCGTTCGGCTGGCCCACGGACGTGAGCCGCGTGCCCTCCAGGGGGTCGACCGCGACGTCCACTTCGGGTGGCTGCCCCGCTCCGACCTCCTCGCCGTTGTAGAGCATCGGCGCTTCGTCCTTCTCCCCCTCGCCGATCACGACGACCCCCGCCATGGCGACCGTGTCGAGGACCGCCCGCATGCCGTCGACGGCCGCCTGGTCGGCCGCGTTCTTGTCGCCGCGACCGACCCAGCGGCCGGCGCCGAGCGCCGCCGCCTCCGTCACGCGCACGAGCTCGAGGGCGAGGTTTCGGTCGGGGACCGACCCGGCGGGCGGGGCGCTCACGTTCCGATCCTAAACCGGGCAGCCGAGGTATCGGGAGCGAGCACGCCGGGTAGCGGTTACGTGTGGCACGGGCGGATTGGACGTACCAGGTCGCGCCTGCGGGCGCCCCCTCGGCCGGCCTCGAGGAGTACGTCGTCCTCGACGCATCGGGCTCGCACGTCGGAAAGGTGGCGACGCTCCTGCGCTACGACGGGGAGCTCTGGATCGCGCTCGAACGCGGGACGCCGCCCGTCTCGCACGAGGTGCGCGCGATCCCCTGGTCGGACGTCGCGCAGGTCGACCACGACGCGCTGACCGTCCTGCTCTCGCTGGAGCCGGGAGGGGTCGAGGAGGCGCTGGAGCTCGACCCCGACCGCGGGACCGAGATCGGCGACGCCGACGCCGCGCGCGTCACGGAGCTCCCGCCGGAGCTGCGGCCGGCCGGGAAGCCCGGCGACGTGACGCGAACGAGCGACCGGCCGAGGTGGGCGCTCTCCGTAGCGCTCGGGGCGGCGGGCCTTCTCGCCCTGCTCGCGGCCGTCCTCGTGGTCACGGCGACGGAGTCCGGCGCGGCGGCTCTCCTCTTCGTCGTTCCGGGAGCGCTCCTTCTGGCCGCGGGCGTCGCCGCGTACCGGACCTTCCGCAACCCGTACGAGCGGGCGTAGGCAGGCGGCGCGCGTCCCTTCGACGCGCTACATCCGCTCCGGCGCCTCCACCCCGACGAGGTCGAGGCAGCGCGCGACCACCGTTTGCGTCGCCCGGCAGAGCGCGAGCCGAAACGCCTCCTCCTCCGATTCCAGCACGCGGTGGTGGTGGTAGAAGCGGTGGAAGTCGTCGGCGAGCCGGATGGCGTAGGCCGGGATCGCGTGCGGTGCGCGACGGTGTGTCGCCTCGGCCGCCGTGGCCGGGAAGTCGAGCAGGCGCTTGACGAGGTCGCGCTCCTCCGGCGCGAAGAGGACGGGCGCGTCGGGGGCCAGGCGACGGTCGCCCGCGTTTCGCAGGATCCCGGCGATCCGCGCGTGCGCGTACTGGACGTAGTAGACGGGGTTCTTCTCGCTGCGCTCGCGCGCCAGGTCGACGTCGATCTCGACCGCCTGGTCGTGCCCGCGTGAGACGAGAAACCAACGGGCGGCGTCGACGCCCACCTCGTCGAGGAGCTCGTCCAGAAAGACGACGTCGCCGCGGCGCTTGGAGAGCTTGCGCGCCTCTCCACCCTGAACGAGGTGCACGAGCTGGTAGATCAGGACCTCGACCGCGTCGGGGTCGTGGCCGAGCGCGGACGTGGCGGCGCGAAGGCGAGAGACGTAGCCGTGGTGATCCGCGCCGAGGACGTACACGAGGCGGTCGTAGCCCCGGCCGAGCTTGTGGCGAAGGTACGCCACATCGGCGGCGAAGTAGGTCGTCCTGCCGTCCGAGCGGACGACCACGCGGTCCTTGTCGTCGCCCCAGCGCGTCGTCGGCACCCACCTCGCGCCTTCGAACTCGTACAGCGGGAGCTCGGCGAGAGCCGCGTCGAGCTCCCGCTCGATCTCGCTCTGCCGCACCCAGCTTCCGATGGCCACGCGGAAGCGCTCGAGCGTGGCGCGGATGCGGGAGAGCATCGTCTCGACGGCATCGCCGCCCTGGCCGGCAACCTCCGCCAGGTAGGCCCCGTGGTAGCCGTCGGGCGGCGGCTCGAGCCCGCGTGCGCGCGCCGCCACCGACGCCCGGAACCGGTCGATCTGCTCACCGACGTCGTTCACGTAGAACTCGCGCTCGACCTCGTGGCCCGCGAACTCGAACAGCCGGGCGACCGAGTCGCCGTACGCGGCGTTGCGCGCGGAGGCGACCGTGAGCGGGCCGGTCGGGTTCGCCGACACGAGCTCGACCTGGATCCGCTGACGCGATGACGGCGTTCCCGCTCCGTAGGACGCGCCCCGGTCGAGGATCTCCTCCACGGCCCCCCCGAACCACGCGGGCTGCATCACGAGGTTGAGGAACCCCGGCGGCGCCGCCTCCGCCCGCTGCACGGCGGGGACGCGGGTCGCTGCCGCCGCAAGCTCCTGCGCGAGGTCCATCGGAGGGCGGCCGCGCGCAGGGGCGGTCCGGAGCGCGACGTTCGTCGCGTAGTCGCCGTGGGCGGGGTCGCGCGGGCGCTCCAGCGTCACCGCCGCACCGGCGTCCTCGCCGAGCACGTGCTCCAGGCGCTCGAGGGCCGTCGTCACCCCGGGATCGTAGGGTCAGCGCGCGCCGAGACGGCGGTACGCCTCGGCCATCCGGATCCGGTCGATCGTCGACGGGTGGGTGGCGAGGAGGATCCGCGCCCAGCGGGGAGGAGCGGGATCGGCGAGCGCCGTCGTCGCGAGCCGGCGGTCGAGCGCGATCGCCGCTCTGGGATCGCCCGTCGCGCGGAGGGCGATCCAGTCCGCTTCCGCCTCGTACCGGCGCGAGACGGCGTTCTGGACCGGGAGCGTCGCGAGCGAGACGACGAGCGCGACGAGGAGACCGAGCGGAACGAGGGCCGGATCCCGCAGGCCGCCACGGCGCTCCGTGACCCGTGCGACGAGCACGAGGCCCGGCACGGCGAGGAGCGAGAACCAGGCAACCCCCTTCCAGAGGTGGCGGCGGGACACGTGGGCGAGCTCGTGGGCGGCGACGGCCGCGAGCTCGCGCTCGCTGAAGCGCCCGTCGAGGATCGTGTCGTAGAAGACGACGCGCCGGGTCGGGCCGATCCCCGCGACGTAGGCGTTCGCGGTCGTCGTCCGGCGACTCGCATCCGCGACCTCGACGGTTTCCACGTCCACGCCGACCTCGTGCCCGAGCCGCTTCACGTCGGCCGCGAGCGGGCGGTCGGGCAGCGGCTGGAAGCGGTTGAAGAGCGGCTGGACGACGAGAGGCTGCGCGAGCACGAAGAGGGCGGCGAGCGCCACGAGGGCGGGGGTGCCCGCGACCCACCAGCGGCCGCGCAGGCGGATCGCCAGGGCGACGGCGCCGGCGACGGCGAGCACGAGCAGGACTGCGCGGACGCCCAGGGCGATCGTCCCGTCGGCGAGCCACCCGGACCACCCCTGCTCGCTGAGCCCGTACCGACGGCGCCACCAGTGGTCGGCGGCGCCGAGCGGGAGGAGAGCAAGCCAGGCGGCCAGGAGGACGGCCAGCGCGAGGGCGACACCCACGCGGACCGAACCGCCCACGAGCCGGCGCAGGAGGGCGGCGAGCGGACGCGCGCGCCACGCGAAGAGGGCGACCACCGCGAGCTCGAGCGCCGTGGAGGCGAGCCAGAGGCCGCGGGTCACGGCCCGGAAGCGCTCCGCCCGCGCGAGCTCGCCGGCGCCGAAGTAGGTCCCCAGGTCCGCCTCGGGCAGCCGCAGATGCGGGACATCCGTCCGCCAGAGCAGCGCGGCCGCGCCCGCCCACGCGGCGGTGAGCGCGAGCGCGCCGACGGTCTTGGCTACCGTTCGCCGCCGCGCATGCGCGCCTGCGTGATCTCGGATGTCCACGGAAACCTGCATGCGCTCGAGGCCGTGCTCGCTGCCGTTGCCCGCGAGGCGCCGGACGAGGTCTGGTGCCTCGGGGACCTCACAGGCTACGGACCGCGGCCCAACGGGTGCTGCTCACGCGTGCGCGAGCTCGCCGCGGTGTCGCTCGTCGGAAACCACGACCTCGGTGTCCTCGGGCACCTCGACCTGAACGACTTCTCGCCGGATGCGGCGGAGAGCGCGCGCTGGACGAGCAGCGTGCTCGCCTCTCGGGAGCGCGCCTGGCTCGCCTCGCTCGCGCCCCGCGGCGAGAGCCACGGCGTCGGCCTCTACCACGCGAGCCCGCGAGACCCGATCTGGGAGTACGTCCTCTCTGCGGACGTCGCTGCCGAATCGCTCCTCGCCGCGACCGAACCGCTGATCCTCGTGGGCCACAGCCACGTCCCGCTTGCGTTCGGAGGCGCGGACGGCGCCCTCTCCGGGTGGCTGGCGCCCGACGGGACGGAGGTCGACCTCGCCTCTGGGGAGCGGTGGCTCCTGAACCCCGGCTCGGTCGGTCAGCCGCGCGACGGCGACCCGCGCGCCGCGTACGCCGTGCTCGACCTCGGCGCCGGCCGGGCAGCGTTTCGGCGCGTGCCCTACCCCGTCGAGCAAACCCAGGAGGAGATCGCCGACGCCGGGCTCCCCCCGGCGCTTGCCGCCCGCCTCGAGCACGGCCTGTAACCGGCCGGGCGACGGAATCCCGCCCGCGGCCGGCTACGTGGACGCCGCTTCGCGCTCGCGCTCGTGGAGGCGGATCCCGTCGCGGGCGAGGGAGAGCTGGACCTCCTCGCGCGCCTTGTAGATCCGCCACTTGACGGTAGCCAGCGTGATCTCGAGCGCGTCTGCGATCTCGCTGTAGGGAAGCCCGACCACGTCCCGCAGGAGGAGGGCCATCTTCAGGTCGGGGTTGAGCTCGCCGACCGCGCGCCAGAGCGCGTCGATCGTCTCCACGCGCTCGATGGGCGCATCGACGACGTCGAGGTGCGGCGCGTCCTCGATGGGCAGCGCCGACTGCGGCTTGCGCTCTCGCGCGCGCAACTCGTCGAGCATCCGGTTCTTCGCCACCTGGAAGAGCCAAGTCGTGAAGCGGCAGCGCAGCGAGAACCCGGGGAGGCCCTGGTAGATCCGCAGGAAGATGTCCTGAGTCAGGTCCTCGGCCAGCGCCCGGTCGCCGACCGTGCGCAGGACGTAGTTGTAGATGGGCAGCTCGTACGTGCGGACGAGGACGCCGAAGGCGCGTTCGTCGCCCCGCTGCGCCTGGCGCAGAAGGGCGGGATCGGGCTGTCGAAGCGGCACGAGGGCGAGCTCTGTCCGGCTGGTGAGGGTCCAGTATAGGAACCGCCCGGGAAGGGGACCCTCAGGGTCCGATCAGGCTCTGCCCTGTCATCTCCTCCGGCGCCCGGATCCCGAGGAGCGCGAGGCAGGTGGGCACGAGGTCCGCGAGCGTGCCCCCTTCGAGCACGGCGAGGCCTTCGGCGGTGACGACGAGGGGTACGGGGTTCGTCGTGTGGGCGGTGTGCGGGTTGACGCCGTCCTCCTCCAGGAGCTGTTCGGCGTTGCCGTGGTCGGCGGTGACGACGCAGACGCCCGCGACGGCGTGGACCGCCTCGACCACGCGCCCCAGGCACCCGTCCACCGTCTCGACGGCGCGGACGGCAGCCTCGACGACCCCCGTGTGGCCGACCATGTCGGGATTGGCGAAGTTGACGATGCCGAAGCGATACCCCTCCCCGATCGCCGTGCAGAAGCGTGTCGCCACCTCCGGAGCCGACATCTCCGGCTTCAAGTCGTACGTGGGGACGTCGCGGGGCGAGGGGACGAGGATGCGCGTCTCCCCCGCCCACGCCCGCTCGTTGCCGCCGTTGAAGAAGTACGTCACGTGGGCGTACTTCTCCGTCTCGGCCACGTGCAACTGCCGGACGCCGTGCTCCGCAAGGACCTCGGCCATCGTCTCGCTGACGGCCGCCTCCTCGAAGGCGACGGGAAACCGGAAGTCGTCGCGGTAGCGCGTCATCGTGCTCAGATGGGTCCCGCGCTCGCCGAGGCGCTGCGAGAGCTGGCGCGCCCGGTCCGGCCGGAAGTTGAAGAAGATGGCTGCGTCCTTTTCCCCTAGCCGCGGATACGCGGCGACGACCGCAGGCTCGATGAACTCGTCGCTCACCCCCCGGGCGTAGCTCGCCTCCACCGCGGAGAGGGCGTCGGGCGCCTCCTCCCCCTCGCCGCCGCAGACGGCGGCGAGGGCCCGCTCGGTGCGCTCCCAGCGGCCGTCGCGGTCCATCGCGTAGTAGCGGCCGGCGACCGTCGCGACCCGCACTCCCGCCTCGACCAGCTCGCCGAGGTCGGATCGCGCCGCGTGCGGCGAGACGTCGCGCCCGTCGGTGAACGCATGCACGAACGTCGTCTCGGCCATCCCCTCCCGCGCGGCGAGCTCGAGGAGCGCGCGCAGGTGGTCGATGTGCGAGTGGACGCCACCGTACGAGACGAGCCCGAGGAGGTGCGCGCTCCCACCCCGCTCGCGCGCCTGCGCGAACGCGCCGCGCAGGACCGCGTTCTCGTAGAAGGAGCGATCCTCGATTGCCCGGTTGATGCGCACGAGGTCCTGGAAGACGACGCGGCCGGCGCCGATCGTGAGGTGGCCGACCTCCGAGTTGCCCATCTGCCCGGACGGGAGGCCGACGGCGAGACCCGAGGCCTCGAGCGTCGTGTGCGGGTAGCGCCGCCAGAGGCCGTCGAAGACGGGCGTGCGCGCGATCTCGACGGCGTTGCCGGGCCCCGCCGGCGCGCAGCCCCAGCCGTCGAGAACGACGAGCGCTACGACGGGGAAAGGCCGGCCGCGGTCTCGCAAATCGACGTGAACGATTCGACGTCCAGGGACGCCCCGCCGACGAGCGCGCCGTCGACGTCCGGCCGGCGCAGGAGCGCTTCCGCGTTCTCGGGCTTCACCGAGCCCCCGTACAGGAGAGGAACGTCGAGGAGCGTGCGGATCAGCGCGTGCGCCTCCTCCGCCTGCTCGGGCGTCGCGGTCCGGCCGGTGCCGATGGCCCAGACCGGCTCGTACGCGACCGCCACCCGCGCAAGCCCGGCGCCGGGAACCGCGCCGCGGACCGCCTCCACCTGCCGGCGAAGCACCGCCTCCGTCTCCCCCGCTTCCCGCTCGGCCTCCGTCTCGCCGACGCAAGCGATCGCGCGCAGCCCCGCGGCGAGCACGCCAGCGGTGCGGCGCGCGGTCGACTCGTCGCTCTCGCCGAAGAGCTGGCGGCGCTCGGAGTGGCCGACGAGCGAGCCCGCGACACCGAGGTCCGCGAGCATTGCCGGCGACACCTCGCCCGTGAAGGCGCCCTCTCGCTCCCAGTGCGCGTTCTGGGCGAACACCTCGATGCCGCTCCCCGCCAGCGCCTGCACCGAGCTCGCGAGCGAGGTGTGCGGGGGACAGACGGCGATCTCGACTCCGCGGAGCTCGCCGAGGCGGGTCCGGAGCTCGGCGCAGAAGTCGCTCGTCTCGCGCGCGGTCTTGAACATCTTCCAGTTGCCCGCGACGAGCACGTCAGGCCTCCGGAATTGCGACGACGCCCGGGAGCTCCTTCCCCTCGAGGAGCTCGAGCGAGGCGCCACCCCCGGTCGAGACCCAGTCGACCCGCTCGGCGAGGCCGAGCTCGTCGAGCGCGCGAACGGAGTCGCCGCCTCCGACGACGGTGTGCCCCTCGCACTCGGCGACGGCATGGGCGACCTCTTTCGTTCCCTCGGCGAAGCGCGACCACTCGAACACGCCCATCGGGCCGTTCCAGAAGATGGTGTGCGCGCCCCGAATGCGGGCAGCGAAGGCCTCCCGCGTGCGCGGCCCGATGTCGAGCCCGAGCCAGCCGGCGGGAACGTCGTCGACCGCGACGACGCGGGCCTCCGCGCCCGCGTCGAACGTCTCCGCGGCCACGAGGTCCAGGGGGAGCTCCGCTCCGAGCGGCGCGAGCAGCGGGCGTTCCTCGGCCATCTTGCCGCCGACGAGGACAGCGTCGGCGCGCTCGGCGAGCGAGCGGACGACGCCGATCTTGTCCTCCACCTTCGCCCCGCCGACGACGGCGACGAAGGGGTGCTCCGGGCCCTCGAGGAGCCGGCCGAGCTCCTGCAGCTCGCGCTCGAGGAGGAGCCCAGCGTACGCGGGTAGGAGGCGGGCGACGGCCTCGGTGGATGCGTGCGCGCGGTGCGCCGACCCGAACGCGTCGTTCACGTAGACGTCCCCCTGCGCAGCGAGCTCGCGCGCGTACCCGGCGTCGTTTCCCGTCTCGCCCGGGTGGAAGCGCGTGTTGGGGAGAACGCGGATCCGCTCGTCCGGGAGGAGCTCACGCAGCCGCTCCTCGACGGGCGCCAGGTCGAAGGCCGGGTCGGGGCCTTTGGGACGGCCGAGGTGGGAGCAGAGCACTACCTCGCGGGCGGCCTTCTCGAGCAGGAGGCGGATCGTCGGCAGCGCAGCGCGAATCCGCGTGTCGTCCGCGACGCGGCCGTCCTCGAGCGGCACGTTGAAGTCGACGCGGCAGAGCACGCGCTTGCCGGCGACCTCAGCGTCGCGCACCGAGCGCGGACGGTGCACGGGCGCTCTAGGAGACGCCGGCGGGCGCGGGCGCCGTGACCATCCGCTCGACGAAGTCGACCAGGCGGCAGCTGTAGCCCCACTCGTTGTCGTACCAGCCGAGGACCTTGACCAGCGTCCCGCTCACCATCGTGAGCTCCGCGTCGAACGTGCACGAGTACGGCGACCCCACGATGTCGCTCGAGACGAGCGGCTCCTCCGAGTAGCGGAGGATCCCGTCCAGCGCGCCCTCCGCGGCACGCCGGAACGCCTCGTTCACCTCGTCGACGCTGGTCTCGCGCGCGACGCGCACCACGAGGTCGACCACCGAGCCGTCGGGGACAGGCGCCCGCAAGGCCATCCCGTCGACCTTCCCTTTCAGCTCCGGAAGGACAAGCCCGATCGCTCGCGCCGCGCCGGTCGAGGTGGGGATCAGGTTGATCGCGGCCGCGCGGGCGCGGCGGAGGTCCGTGTGCGGGAGGTCGAGGATCCGCTGGTCGTTCGTGTACGCATGGACGGTCGTCATGAAGCCCTGCTCGACGCCGAACGCGTCGTGGAGGACCTTCGCCATCGGGCCGACGCAGTTCGTCGTGCAGGAGGCGTTCGAGACGATCCGGTGCTCCTCCGGGTCGTAGGCGTCGTCGTTCACGCCGAGCACGACCGTTACGTCGGGATCCGTCGCGGGAGCGGAGATGACGACCTTCTCGGCGCCCGCGTCCAGGTGAGCCTGCGCCTGCTCTCGCTTCGTGAAGAGCCCCGTCGACTCCAGCGCGACCTGCACGCCCAGGTCCCGCCAGGGCAGGTCGGCCGGGTCGCGCTCGTTCAGGAGCTTCAGCTCGAGGTCGCCCACCCGGATCCCGCCGTCGACTGCGTGAACGTCGTCGTCGAGCGGCCCCAGAACCGAGTCGTACTTGAGGAGATGCGCCATCGTCTCGGCATCGCCGATGTCGTTCACGGCAACGATCTCGAGATCCGCGCCCTGCTTGCGGGCCGCCCGGAAGAAGTTGCGTCCGATCCGCCCGAATCCGTTGATCCCTACACGCACGCTCACCCCGGTCCTCCCTCGCTCGACGAGAGGGCGAGTCTACCGCGTCCGCATTTTGCGCCCGACGCCGCTGCGCCGCGTTGGACGGCCGAGCGGGATCCGTCATACTGCACTGGCGAGCGGGTCCGCGCTCGACCGGCCTCGGATTCAGACCCCGTCCGATGCCAACGGTCCGGAGCGCGGCCTAAACCGGAGGGGGAGGTCGTCCTCGGAGCTTCCCCTCCGGCCCGCTCCTTCCGGCTAGAGGAAGCGCTCGTAGGCGGCGAGCGTTTCGCGCGCGGTCCGCTCCCACGAGAACTCGGCGGCGCGGGCGAGGCCGCGGGCACGCAGGTCGGCGTACAGCCCGTCGTCCGCGAGGACCGCGGCGAGCGCGTCCGCGAGAGCGCGGTCGTCGAGGGGATCGACGAGGAGGCCGGCGTCTCCGACGAGCTCCGGGAGCGCGGCCGCGTTCGAGGCGACAACCGGGCAGCCGCACGCCATCGCCTCGAGCGGCGGCAGTCCGAACCCCTCGTGGAGCGACGGAAGGACGAAGCAGCGCGCGTGCGCGTAGAGCCCCGCCAGCCCCTCTGCCTCCAGCCGCTCGACGAACGTGACGCGGTCCTCCACGCCCGCCGCGGCGAGCGAGGCGAGCGTCTGCTCGCGGAAGCGCGCCTCGCCACCGCCCGGGCCGCCGACCTTGACGAGGCGAAGGCGGCGGAAGCGCGCGTCGCGGACGAGGCGCGCGAGAGCCCGGAAGACGGTGGCCAGGTTCTTGCGCGGGTGCTCGGACCCCACGAAGAGGACGTACGGCTCCTCGCTTCCCCCCTCCCTCGGCCGAAAGATCTCGTGGTCGACGCCGTTCGGCACCACCGTGACACGCGCTTCAGGGAGGCCGACCGTCTCCAGCAGGTCCCGCCGCGTCGCGTGGGAGGGGACGACGATCCCCGCCGCGCGCCGAATCCCCGCGACGTCGAGCCCGAGGTACGCCCGGTCGAGGCGCGTCGGCGGGTGGATCAGCGGCTCTCCTCCCCGTCGGAGGTCGAGCACCCGGATGACGTCGTGCACCGTGAGGACGTACGGGCGGGACAGGAACGGCCCGTAGCGCGCGAGGTGGTGGTTGGGGAGGTGCAGCGCCGCCCCGGCCGCGCGAAGCGTGCGGACGAGCCCGAGATCCGCGAGCGCCCTCCGCGCCGCCCGGACGCTCGCGAGAGGGATGCCGAACGCCTCGCCGCTTCGACGCCAGGGGTCGATCTCGAGCGTCGGCACCGGCAGACACTCGGCGAGCTTGCGCGCGTACAGGTCCATCGAGCCGTGCCCGTTGGTGAGAACGAGCGCGACGTCGTCCCGTGCCAGCACGCGAGGCGTGGGACGCTCGCGCGCCGCGGCTGCAGGCTTCACCGTCTCCGTCATCCGGGCGATTCTCGCCGCTCGCCGCGGTTCTCGGTGGTCCTCACAGCGCGGGCGGAAGGTGGACGCCTTCCAGGGCGAGCAGGCGCTCCTTGTACGCCGTCCCCAGCGCGCCGTAGCGTCCGAGCGAGCCGGCGGCGACGACCCGGTGGCACGGGACGAAGAGCGCGAAGCGGTTCCCTGCACAGACCGTGCCGGCTGCGCGCTGCGCCCGCGGGTACCCCGCCAGCAGCGCGAGCTCGCCGTACGTCAGCGTCTCGCCGTACGGGATACGGCGGAGCGCGTGCAGGACGGCGCGCTGGAACGGGGTGCACCAGCCGAGGTCGAGGCCCACGTCGGCGAAGGAGTCGACCTCCCCGCGGAAGTACGCGCGCACGCGCTCTGCGAGGGGATGCGGGCTCCGGTCGCCGCGGCGGCTTCGCGCCGCCGGCAGCTCGTGGTTCACGACGACGTCACCCTCGAGCCAGAGCTCGCCGACACCCCAGCCGGGAACCTCGTAGAGGACGTAGCGCATGCCGTCGTAGAATGCCGCCATGTCCGCGCCGGGGATCTTCCGCCCGCCGCCTCCGGCGAACGAGCCCGTGCGGGGCTATGCGCCGGGATCGCCGGAGCGCGCCGGCCTCCAGCGGCGGCTGCGCGAGATGGCAGGCGAGCGCCTAGACGTCCCGTGCGTGATCGGCGGCGAAGACGTGCGGACTGGGAGAACGCGGGAAGCCGTCATGCCCCACCGCCGCTCGCACGTCCTCGCCGACGTGCACCAGGGCGGGGCCGCGGAGGTCGAGCGCGCGATCGCCGCGGCGGGCGAGGCGTGGCACGACTGGCACCGGACGCCGTGGGAGGAGAGGGCGGCCGTCTTCCTGCGCGCGGCCGAGCTCCTCGCCGGCCCGTGGCGCGACACCGTGAATGCGGCGACGATGCTCGGGCAGTCGAAGACGGCGCACCAGGCGGAGATCGACGCCGGCTGCGAGCTCACGGACTTCCTGCGCTTCAACGTCGCCTTCATGCACCGCATCTACGAGGAGCAGCCGCTCTCCTCAGCGGGCGTGTGGAACCGGATGGAGTACCGCCCGCTCGAGGGCTTCGTCTTCGCCGTGACCCCGTTCAACTTCACCGCGATCGCGGGGAACCTCCCCTCCTCGCCCGCGCTCATGGGCAACACCGTCGTGTGGAAGCCCGCCGGGACGGCGATGCTCTCGGCGTACTACGTCATGCGCCTGTTCGAGGAGGCCGGCCTGCCGCCCGGAGTGATCAACCTCGTATACGGTCCCGGCGCCGAGGTCGGCGACGCCGCGCTCGCGAGCGAGCGCCTCGCGGGCGTCCACTTCACCGGGTCGACGCCGGTCTTCCAGGGCATGTGGAAGACGATCGGCAACACCATCGGCGGCTACCTGAACTACCCGCGGATCGTGGGCGAGACGGGGGGCAAGGACTTCATCGTCGCCCACCCGTCCGCGGATCCGGACGCCGTCGCGACGGCGATCATTCGCGGCTCCTTCGAATACCAGGGGCAGAAGTGCTCGGCGGCGTCCAGGATCTACGCGCCCTCGAACCTGTGGCCCAAGCTGCGCGAGAGGCTGGCGGAGGAGGTGGGCGCGATCCGCATGGGCGACGTGACCGACTTCTCGAACTTCATGGGCGCCGTCATCGACGG
>JACVSB010000220.1 GCA_014534155.1 Thermoleophilia bacterium | reverse complement strand
TCGACAAGCTCCTTCGCAATCGCGTAGTACGCGTCGGCGCCCGCGGAGGCGGGGTCGTAGGCCGTGATCGGAAGGCCGTGGCTCGGCGCCTCGGCGAGGCGGACCGACCGCGGGACGACGGCGTCGAAGACGAGCTCGCCGAAGTGCCGGCGCACCTCGCCCGCCACGTCGGCCGAGAGGCGCGTGCGCTTGTCGGCCATGGTGAGGATGATTCCGGCGACCGCGAGCCGCGGGTTCAACCCCCCGCGGATGCGTTCGATCGAGGCAAGAAGCTGCGTTGCGCCTTCCAGGGCGTAGTACTCGCACTGGATCGGGACGAGGGCCGCGTCCGCCGCGGCTAACCCGGCGACCGTCAGCGTCCCCAGCGAGGGGGGGCAATCCACGAAGACGAACGACCAGTGCTTCCGCGCCGCGCCGAGAGCTTCGACGAGGGAGGCGACGCTGTCCTCGTGCCCGTCGACGTCGACGGAGGCCGCGGCGAGCGCCGGGCGGGCCGGCACCAGGTCGAGTCGGGGGAAGCGCGTCGGCCGAGCCGTCTCGGTCACCGGCGAGCCGGCGAGGAGCTCCGATGCCGACCACCCGTTCGCGTGCTCTCCCAGGCCCGACGTGGCGTTCGCCTGAGGGTCGAGGTCGACGACAAGCGTCCGCTCGCCGGCGTGCGCGAGGCAGGCGGCGAGGTTGACCGCGCTCGTCGTCTTCCCGACACCGCCCTTCTGGTTCGCAAGCGCGAGTACCCGCCCCACGCACACGGAGGCTACTCAGGCAAGCGGACGCTTCCTGGCCACGCCGGGACGGCGCGGAAAGCCGTCCGGTGTCGGCCCGAGCTTCTCCACCACGAGCAGACTCCGCCGCTCGCTCCCCACCGCCGGGAGGAGCCCGGCGACGCGGGCGGCGAGGCGCTCCGCGGCTGCCGCCGCGGGGGCCGCGTCGATCTCGCCGGCGTAGAGCACGACCCGCCCGCCGGGCCGCAGGAGCGGAAGCGACCACTCGAGCGCGACCGGAGGCGGGGCAAGAGCGCGCGCCAGCGCTGTCCCGTACGCGTCGCGGCCCTCGAAGCGGCCGTGCTCCTCGGCCCGCGCGCACACGACGGAGACGTTGGGGAGCTCGTCGGCCCAGCGCTCCAGGAACTCGCATTTCCTCCGGCTCGCTTCCAGGAGGACGAACGCGAGCTCCGGCCGGGCGCGGGCGAGGGGGATGCCGGGCGAGCCGCCTCCCGAGCCGACGTCGACGACGGGGTCCTCGCGCAGGAGGGGGAGGGCCGCGAGCGCGTCGTCCACGTGGAGACGCCGCGCCTCGGCGAGGCCGGTGACCGCGGTCAGTCCAGGGGTAGCGACGAGCTCGGCGAGCCAGCGCTCGAGGAGCTCGTCCACCTACCCCGGTGCGCTCGGCGAGACGACGACGCGCCGGTGGGGCTCGGCGCCCTCGCTCGTCGTGGAGACGCCGCCGCGCCCCTTCAGGTACAGGTGGACGAGCTTCCGCTCGGGCGCGCTCATCGGCTCGAGGGCGACGGCGACGCCCTCGTGCTGCGCCTCGCGGGCAGCCGCCTCCGCGGCCCGCTCGAGCGCGACCTGCCGGCGGCGCCGGTAGCCGGCAGCGTCGACGACGACCCCGGGGCGAGGAGCGTCGTCGGACGAGAGGACGGCGTTGGCGAGGTGCTGGATCGCGTCGATCGTCTGCCCGCGCTTGCCGATCACGAGCGCGACGTCCGGCCCCGCGAGCCGGGCGACCAGGACGCCCTCGGCTTCCGCCACGGAGACGGAGGCATCCGCTTCAAGGCCCGCGCAGATGCGTTCCACGACGTCACGAAGCTCCGCCGCAGCCGAGCCCGGCGCCTCCGCGCCCGTACCCGTGCCGCGGTGCGCTGCGACCTCGGCGCGGACGCGCGCGGGAACCTGGCCGATGCCGAGGAGGCCGCGCTCCCCCTCCGAGAGCACCTGGAAGCGCACGCTTGCCTTGTCCAGCCCGGGGGCGCGGCGCTCGAGCTCGCGCAGCGCAGCCCACTTCGCCTCCCCGACGGTCTCTCCCGTGCCCTCGGCCTGCAGGCTCGAGGGCTCGCCCTCCGCGCTCGTCATCGGCGAGCCTGCGGCCCTCGCTTCTTGCGGCGGCGAACACGGCGCTCGCCCGAAGCCGCGGCGCGCGGGGCGGCGGATGCCGCCTTCCCGCCGTCACCGCCGTCGCGGGCCGGCGCCTCGGGCTGCGCGCGCGAGGAGCGTTTCGGAGGCGGCGCCGGCTTCGGGATGAGGCGGCGCGTGACGACGCCCTGGCCGACCGTCCACAGGTTCGTCGTCACCCAGTAGAGCATGAGCCCGGTCGGGAACCTGATGATGAAGAAGACGAAGACGAAGGGCAGCGCCATGAAGATCATGCGCTGCGTCCGGTCCATGGTCGCCGACATGAAGATCGTCGAGACGACCTGGCTCGCCACGTAGAGAACGACGAGCAGGTACCCCGACCAGTGGGAGCTGACGTGCTCCGTGATGTTGGGGACGATCCCGAGAAAGCCGAGGTCGGAGTTGGGGTAGTGCGGGAAGACCTCCCGCTCGAAGTCGCGCAGGACGAAGAAGAGCGCGATGAAGACCGGCACCTGGAGCACGATGGGGAGGCACGAGGAGGCCGGGTTGACCTTGTTCTCCCGGTAGAAGTTCATGATCTCCTGCTGCTGGCGCTGCTTGTCGTGCTTGTACTTCTGCTGCAGCGCCTTCAGCTGGGGAGCGACCACCTGGAGCTTTTGCATGGAGCGGACCTGCTTCACGGTGAGCGGGACGATCACGATCCGGACGAGCAGGGTGAGGGCGATGATCGAGAAGCCCCAGCTGAGGCCGACGGACGTGTGCAGCCACTCGAGCAGGTCCGTGAGCACGCGCTCGACCGGGCCGAGGATCGCGAGCGGGATCACGCGCGTCCCTCCCGGGCGCGGGGCCGGAACCGCGTCTGCCGGCTGACCGGGTCGAAGCCCCCGTGGCTCCACGGGTTGCAGCGCAGGAGCCGCCACAGGGCGAGCGCTGTCCCGCGCAGGAAGCCGAACTCGCGGAGCGCGTCGAGCGCGTACGCCGAGCAGG
>JACVSB010000056.1 GCA_014534155.1 Thermoleophilia bacterium | reverse complement strand
GCCTCCACCAGGCGCGGGCCCAGCGGGAGCAGGAAGGTCTCGACCATGGATGGGTAGTTGCCGGACGTCCACATCGTTCGGTGGCGCGCTTTCAGCTCTGCGTCTGGACCCGTCGAGGCCACGTCCTTCCTCCTTCCGCGGTTGACGACGCGACGGTATCGGGGAGCGAATGCGGCGTCGAACGGGCACGACGGTCGTGCGGCGGACGGTCAGGCCCTCGCCGTCGGATCACAGGCGTGCGAGCAGGAAGGCGGCCGCGAGGACGACCATCGCCGCCGAGAGGATCCTGAGCGCCCGCTCCTCGGGCTCCATCAGCGTGGTAGGGGTGATCGGCTCCGTGCTTCCGTCCCTCCGCTCCACCGAGCCTGTCGCACGCACCACGCGCCGCCGCACGTCACGCACCCGGGTGGAGAGGACTCGCTGCGCGAGGCTCGAGGCGAAGGCGAAGGCCGCGCCCGCGACCGCCGCCCACGAGAGCGCCTCCGCCGCGGCGAAGTACGCGGTGAGGAGCGGAAACGCACCCCAGGCGAGCGCGAACCAGAAGTCGCCGTGGAAGCGGCCACCGAACCACTCCAGGTTGTACGAGGCGACGAGGAAGCTTCCGGCGGCGACGAACGCGCCGATCCACGGGTTCGCGGTGGCAGCGCCCACGACTCCGATCCCGACCGCGCCGGCGATGGAGACGACCGCGAGCACGACGAGCACGCGATCGGAGACCGCCGTACGGAGCGGGTGGCCCTTCAGTTCGTCCAGCGCGTGCGCCCCGACGCCGACGGCGAGGAAGAAGGCGGCGAGCGTCGGCCATAGCCGGGACGCGTCGACGTCGCCCGCGAGCGCCGCGCCGAGGACGACGTAGCTCAGATGCCAGGCGGTGTACGGAGGGTGGACGAGCGTCACGTAGTCGCGCCAGCCTCCCCTGCGCAGGGCGTAGAACGCCGGGCGGCTCACGTCACGCTCCACGCGTCCCCCAGAAGACGACCCCACCCCCGAGGCTGAGCCGCCGCACGCGGACGTCCTTGATCCCCGCCTCCTCCCACATGCGGACGACGGCTTCGGGCGGGTAGCGGCGCCAGAACTCGCGGATGCTCGGACCGAGGAAGTCGCCGACGCGAGACCAGCCGGGCGAGATCGCACGGCCGAGCAGCGGAAGCCCGACGCGCGTGTAGAGCTCCCAGGCCGCGCGGGCGGGGCCGCGCGGGAGCGCGAACTCGAGCATCGCGATGCGCCCGCCGGCACGGACCGTGCGGGCGAGCTCGCGCATCGTGGAGCCGGGATCCTCCACGTAGCGCAGGAGGTAGGTGAAGGTCAGCGCATCGAACCTCCGGTCGGGGAAGGGCAGCTGCTCCGCGCGGCCGACGAAGAGCTCGATGCGCTCGCCGGCTCCGGCCGCCGCGATCCGCCGGCGCGCGACCGCGAGCATCTCCGGGCTGCTGTCGACCCCCGCCACCCGGCACCCGTACGCGCGCACGAGCTCGAGCGCGACCGCGCCCGTCCCGCACGCGACGTCGAGCACGGTGTCACCGGGGCCCGCGCCGACGAGCGAGACGAGGAACCCGCGCCAGCGGGGGTCCTGGCCGAGCGAGAGGACGCGGGCGTAGCGGTCGTACGTCGGTCCGAGCGGCGCGAAGAGCTCGCTCGCCACGTGATCGGAGGAGGTCACGATGCCGACGTCTTTCAGGAGGACGAAGCGCAGCCCGGCCCCGGTGGAAGCCCGGGGGTGAACGCCGGGCGCGCTCGACCGCGGCGGCGGCTCCTCGTCTCGTCGCCTTTCGTCATGCTTCCGAAACTCTCCGTGAGAGACGGCGCGCCCTGCGCGCGCTTTTCGCCGCTACGTTCTCTTCCGTGGCAACGGTGACGACGGCGTGGGGAGCGGCGACGCTCGTGGACGAGGTCAGCGTCAGTCAGGAGGCGGGCGAGAAGCGCTTCACGGCAGTCGTCCAGCTCCTGGCCGACCGCTCCGGAGAGCCATACGTGCGTTTCGCCTACCGAAGCGGCGGTGGGGCGGCACGCGGGCCGGTCACGTTCCGAGGCGAGGACGTCGAGCGGCTGCGCGAGGCCCTCACCGCGCACGAGGAGCTCGCCACGGTGCTCGGCATGACGAGCGCGAGCGCCGGCACCGGTCCTGCGTCGGAGTCGGCCGCGTGACCCGTCGATGCCCCCGCGCGGCCGCCCGCGCGCCGGCCCTACGCGGCGGCGAGGACGCGGTCACGGGCGGCATCGACGAACGAGGCGAGGATGAGTGCGCCGTCCGGGGAACCGAGCAGCGGATCGACGGCGTGCTCGGGGTGCGGCATGAGGCCCATGACGGTCCCCTGCTCGTCGACGATACCCGCAACGTCGGCGACCGACCCGTTCGGGTTCTGCCCCTCGGCGTAGCGGAGGACGACCTGCCCCTTCGCCTCGACCTCCGCGAGGACGTCCGGAGGCGCATACCAGCTGCCGTCCCCGTGCTTGACCGGAACGGTGAGTCGCCGTCCGCGTCCGCACCTGGCCGTGAACGCGGTATCCGGGCGCTCGACGACGAGAGCGATGTCGCGGCAGACGAACGAGAGCGAGGCGTTCGGGCGCAGCGCTCCCGGCAGGAGTCCTGCCTCACACAGAACCTGGAAGCCGTTGCATATCCCGAGCACGAGACCGCCGCCGCCCGCGAACGCCGTTACCGCCTGCATGGCCGGCGATAGACCGGCGATCGCGCCCGGGCGAAGGTAGTCGCCGTACGAGAACCCGCCGGGCAGGACGACCGCGTCGACGCGAGGGAGCTCACCGTCCCGGTGCCAGACGAGGACGGGCTCTGCACCGACCGCCGTGAGTGCCCAGGCGGCGTCGCGCTCGTCGTTCGATCCGGGGAAGACGACGATCGCGATACGGGGGCGCGCACCTGTCACGTACCGTCCTCGAGGGCGATCTCGTACGACTCGATCAGCCGGTTCGCGAGGAGCTGCTCGCACATGAGCCGGAGCGAAGCGCGCGCTTCCACGCCGCTCGCAGCAGGGAGGTCGAGATCGATCAGCCGTCCAACCGAGGCCGCCTCGACGGCGAAGCCGAGCTCGCGGAGCGAGCGCTGGACGGCGTCCCCCTGCGGATCCAGGATCCCCGGCTTCGGCCGGACGAGCACCGTCGCTCTCACGCGGCCACCGAGCGCGGGTCGGCCGCGTAGTCGTCGAACGCGATCCCCGTCAGCCGCTCGAACGCCTCGATGTAGCGTGCCCGCGTCCCGGCCACCACCGGATCGGGGAGGTCGGGTCCCGGAGGCGTCTTGTCCCAGCCCAGCGTCTCGCAGTAATCGCGAACGTACTGCTTGTCGAAGGACGGCTGCGGACGCCCGGGCTCGTACTCGTCCGCGGGCCAGAACCGCGACGAGTCCGGCGTGAGCGCCTCGTCGGCGAGGACGAGCCGGTCCGAGCGGTCGAGCCCGAACTCGAACTTCGTGTCCGCAAGGATGATCCCGCGTTCGGCCGCATGCTCCGCTCCGTAGCGGTAGAGCTCGAGCGAGACGCGCTCGACCTCGGCCAGGACGTCTACGCCGACGAGGGCAGCGGCGTCGTCGCGCGCGATGTTCTCGTCGTGCCCCTCCTCGGCCTTCGTAGCCGGCGTGAAGAGCGGCTCCGGCAACCGCTCGCACTCGCGCAGGCCGGGCGGGAGCGAATGGCCTGATGTGGCGCCGGCAGCCCGGTAGTCCTTCCACCCCGACCCGGCGAGGTATCCGCGCACGACGCACTCGATCGGCAGCATCCGCAGTCGGCGGACCTCGCTGGTGCGGCCGTCTTCGTGCACCGCGAGGAGGTGGTTGGGGCAGATCTCGCGCGTGTGCGAGAACCAGAAGGCCGAGAGGCCGGTAAGGACGCGGCCCTTGTCTGGGATCGCCGTCGGGAGGACGACGTCGAACGTCGAGATCCGGTCGCTCGCGACGAGCAGCAGCCGTTCCTCGTCGTAGGCGAAGATCTCGCGCACCTTGCCCTGCCGGAGCGCGGCGCCGGCCGGGCGAGGGCCGGGTGCCGCCTCGCGCGGGGGGCTCGCGGCGCGGGCAGGCGCCCCCCCGGTGTCGGCGGTCCGCGGGGCGCGTGCGGCTGCGCGTAGCTCAGACAACTGCTTCCTCCTTCTCGGTCGCGAGCGCCTCCAGGCGCTCGAAGAGCACGTCCGTGTGGCGAAGAGCGGCTCGCACGTCGAACGCGTCGGCGAGCCGCTCCGGCGCGAGCCGTCCGCCGACCTCGGGATCGGCCTCGAGCAGCACCCGGAACTCGCCCTGGCCTTCCCCCGCGCGCATGGCGTTCCGCTGCACGAGCCGGTAGGCCTCGTCCCTCGCCAGTCCCGCGTCGACGAGCGCAAGCAGGACGCGCTGGCTGTAGACGAGACCGTGCGTCGCCTCCAGGTTGCGGCGCATGCGGGCGGCGTCGACGACGAGCCCGTCCACGAGCCAGGCGAAGCGGTCGAGTATGTAGTCCAGGGCCAGGAAGGCGTCGGGCAGGACGACCCGTTCGGCGCTCGAGTGCGAGATGTCGCGCTCGTGCCAGAGCGCCACGTTCTCGAGGCCCACGGAGGCCGCGGCCCGGACGACGCGGGCGAGGCCGCAGATCCGCTCGGCCACGACGGGGTTCCGCTTGTGCGGCATGGCCGACGAGCCCTTCTGCGCTCGGCCGAAGGGCTCCAGCACCTCGCCCACCTCCGTTCTCGCGAGGTGGCGCACCTCGGTCGCGAAGCGCTCCAGCCCGGCCGCCGTGAGGGCGAGCGCCGCGAGAAGCTCCGCGTGACGGTCGCGAGGCACGACCTGGGTCGCGACCGGCTCCGGGCAAAGCCCGAGGAGATCGCACGCGACCCGCTCGACCTCCGGGCTTCCGCCGCCATACGTCCCCACCGCCCCCGCGAGCTTGCCAACGCGCATGCCCTCGAGCGCGGCTTCGATCCGGCGCCGGTCGCGCGCGAGCTCGAACGCCCAGCCGGCGAGCTTCGCCCCGAACGTCGTCGGCTCGGCGTGCACGCCGTGCGTGCGGCCGACGATGACCGTCTCGCGGTGCTCGCGCGCCCGGCGGACGACTGCGGCGAGCGCGCGGTCGAGCTCCGCGAGCACGATCGCGCCCGCGTCGCGCACCTGCAGCGCGAGGGCCGTGTCGAGGACGTCCGAGGACGTGAGCCCGTAGTGGAGCCAGCGCCCGGCCTCGCCGAGCGTCTCCGCGGTCGCGTCCACGAACGCCGCCAGGTCGTGTTGCGTCCCGGCTTCGATCTCGGCGACGCGCCGGGGGTCCGGCGGCCGTGCACGGGCCCGGATCTCGGCCACGGCGTCCGCGGGAACGCCTCCGGCCTCGGCCCAGCCTTCGAGCGCGGCGAGCTCGACCTCGAGCCAGCGTGCGAGCTTGCCCTCGTCCGACCAGATCCGCTTCATCGCCGGGCGCGAGTAGCGCTCGATCACCGGGTTGAGTCTAGAGCCAGGTCAGGCGGTCACCCGGGCGACCCGGGGGGCGGCGGATCTCCGCGCGCCGGTCAGGGAGCGAGCTGCGGCCGCGGTGGGGCTTCCGGGTAGCCGCCGCCCTGGCCGAGGATCTTGGCGGCGAGGATGGCGGCGTTTCTCGCGCCGTCGAGCGAGACGCACGCCACGGGGACGCCCGGCGGCATCTGGACGATGGAGAGGATCGCGTCGAGGCCGCCCGCCGCCGTCTTCGAGCTCGTGAGCGGGACGCCGATGACCGGGAGATCCGTGTAGGCGGCGACCGCGCCGGGGAGCGCTGCGGACATCCCCGCGGCCGCGATGAGCACGCGGACCCCGCGGAAGGCCGCGGTGGAGGCGTACTCGGCGACGGCGCGCGGGTCGCGGTGCGCGGAGAGGACGCGAAGCTCGTGCGAGATCGCCCGCTCGGCGAGCTCGTCCAGTGCCGGCTGCATCCGGTCACGGTCGGACTCCGACCCGATGAGGATGCCGACGAGCGGGCCCTGCTCGAACTCCTCGACGATCGCGAGCGGCGTCGGCTCGACCCCCGGGAGCACGACCTCGCTCTCGCGCTCAGGGTGCGACACGCACGCCTCCAGCAGCAATGTCCGAGCGGTGGTGGCCGCCGGGAAGCTCGATCTCCCCCACGGCGGCATACGCGCAGGCGCGCGCATCCTCGAGCGACGGGCCCCGGCCGACGACTGTCAGGACTCGCCCGCCCGAGGAGACGAGCCGGCCGTCGTGGACGTCCGTGCCCGCGTGGAAGACGAGCACGCCGCGCGCGTGGGCCGCGGCGAGGCCTCCGATCGGTATCCCCGTCCTCGGCGCCTCCGGGTACCCCGGCGCGGCGAGGACGACCGCGACGGTGGCCTCCTCGGAGGCGCGCGGGCGGCCGGCCGGCAGCCGCCCGGCGGCCGCTCCCGCGAGAAGCTCGAGGAGATCGACCTCGAGGCGCGGCAGGATCGCCTGCGTCTCGGGGTCGCCGAAGCGGCAGTTGAACTCGAGGACGCGCGGACCGTCGTCCGTGAGCATGAGGCCCGCATAGAGGAGCCCGACGAACGGCGCTCCCCGGCGCGCGAGCTCGGCGAGCACGGGCTCGGCGATCCGCTCGGCCAGCTCGCCCAGCGCCTCGTCGCCTACGCTCGGGATCGGGGAGTACGCCCCCATGCCGCCCGTGTTCGGCCCCGCGTCGCCGTCGCCGAGGCGCTTCGCGTCGCGGGCAGCCGGGAGCACGGCCGTGCGCCGTCCATCGGTGACGACGAAGAGCGAGACCTCCTCGCCCTCGAGGAGCTCCTCGACGAGGACGCGGCCCCCGGCGGCGCGCGCTCGCGCCCACGCCTCGTCGGCGTCGTGCTGGCTCGGGCAGACCCAGACGCCCTTGCCGGAGGCGAGGCCGTCCAGCTTGACGACGCAGGGGGCGCGCGGTGCGGCGAGCGTTCGCGCGGTGGGTACGCCGGCAGCGAGCATGACGTCCTTGCCGAAGGCCTTCGACGCTTCGATCCGCGCGGCCGCCCTGCTCGGGCCGAACACGGCCACGCCGGCGGCCCGGAGCACGTCGCCCGCCCCCGCGACGAGCGGCGCCTCGGGGCCGACCACGACGAGCTCGATCGCGTGCTCGCGGCAGAGCGCGAGGAGGCCCTCGGGGTCGGTCGCCGAGACCGGATGACACGTGGCGAGGGGTGCGAGCCCGGGGTTTCCGGGCGCGGCGTGCAGCGAACGAACGCCGGTGCTCGTCGCGAGCTTCCAGACGAGCGCGTGCTCGCGGCCACCGGAGCCGACGACGAGGACGTTCACGCGCGCGAGTGTAGAGCGGGCGTCGGGTGGTTCAAGGAGCGCCCTCGTGCGGTACTGATACGGCTGTGCGGGATCCCGGTCTGGACAAGCACGACTGGCAGACGGAGTGGGAGGCGCTCGCGGAGCAGCTCGAGGACGCGCCGGCCGAGACCCTGCCCGAGCTCGGCGACCTGATCGAGCGGATGCTGCGCGAGTCGAACATCCCGATCGACGACGAGGTCGCCGACGACGGGATCGAGCCCGACACGCTCGTCGAGTACCGGTCGGCCCGGGAGATCGCAAGCCGGGTCGAGCGCGGCGAGGACGTCGACCCGAGCGACATCGGGGAGGCGATCCACAACTTCCGCGACCTCTACCAGCAGCTGATCGACCGTCCCGATACGTAGCGCGCCGGCCGCTCGCGCTCGCCCCGCGCTCGGGCTCGCATACGATCCGCCGCAGGAGACGGCGCCGCCGGGTGCCGGCCGGGACGATTCGAGAGGAGAGTGACGTGGCGGTTGAGGTTGAGCGCTCCGCGACGGATGCCGACCGGTTCGTGGGCGCGGAGGGGCGCGACGAGGCGGTCGCGCGCGTGCGCGAGCAGATCGAGCGCGAGGGCGTCTCCTACGTCTACTACCAGTTTCCCTCGGTGACGGGTCGGATCATGGGCAAGGGCGTCCCGGCGAAGCACTGGGAGACGATCGCGCGCAAGGGGTTCCAGCTCGTCTACGGCGCGACGGCGAACCTCTTCATCGACCGTCACGGCAACTACATCGGGTACGGGCCGGAGGCCGCCGAGCTCGTGGGCATTCCCGAGCCGGAGACGTTCGCAGTCCTCCCGTGGAGCCAGGACGGGTCGAAGGTCGCGCGCGTCTGGTGTCTCTGCTTTCGCAACCGCGAGGAGCGCGAGGACCCCGGCGCCTTTCTCACCTCGGACTGCCGCGGCAACCTGATCCGGCTGCAGCAGCAGTTCGAGGACGCGATGGGCCTCCACCTTCGCGCCGGCACGGAGCCCGAGATGATGTGGCTGAAGCTGAACCCCGACGGCACGCCATCCGTCGAGGGCGTCACGAAGCCCTACTGCTACCACATCGACCAGTTCTCCGAGCTCCAGCCGATCATCAACAAGGTCGTCGAGTACGGCCAGCGGCTCGGGCTCGACATGATCCAGGGCGACCACGAGGACGCGCCCGGGCAGATCGAGCTCAACTTCGGCTTCGACCGAGCGGAGCGAACGGCCGACAACCTCTCCACCTTCCGCCAGGTGTGCAAGCAAGTCGGCCGCGAGCTCGGCGCCTTCCCGTGCTTCATGCCGAAGCCCTTCATGAACGTCTCCGCGAACGGCTGCCACCACAACATCGCGATCTGGCGCGGCGACGAGAACGTGTTCATGCCCGAGACCGACGACCCGCAGAAGCCGGGGCAGGCGGGGCTCTGGGCGATCG
>JACVSB010000103.1 GCA_014534155.1 Thermoleophilia bacterium | reverse complement strand
CGCCTCGACCTCGGCCTGGCGCTCGTCGGCGACCCGGAGCTCGTCTTCCTCGACGAGCCGACCACCGGGTTCGACCCCGCGGCGCGCCGGCGCGCGTGGGAGACGATCCGCGGCCTGCGGAACCTCGGCAAGACGATCCTCCTCACGACGCACTACCTGGAGGAGGCGCAGACGCTCGCCGACACGCTCGCCATCCTGCGCGACGGGCGCCTGGTCGCAACAGGGACCCCCGGCGACTTGGTCGCGGCCGAGCTCGTCGAGATCCGCTTCCGTCGAAACGGCGAGGAAGTCGTGATCGGCACGGAGGAGCCGACGCGCGTCCTCCACGAGCTGACCGGCGACGCGCTCGCGGCGGGCGTCGAGCTCGAGGGCCTCCAGGTGCAGCCGCGGACGCTCGAGGACGTCTACCTCGAGAAGACGCGGGACGCGGAGTGACGCGGCTTTTCGCGCGCGAGGTTGCGGTGCAGCAGCGCCTCTTCTGGCGAAGCCGCGAGTCCGCCTTCTTCACGTTCCTCCTCCCGATCCTCTTCCTCGTCCTCTTGGGCTCGGTCTACGGCGACGACGAGATCGAGGGGATCAAGGCGTCCACGTACCTCGTCGCCGGGCTCCTCGGATACGGGATCGTGGCGACCGCCTTCGCCGGGCTCGCGATCACGCTCGTCCTCCGGCGCGAGTCCGGCGTGCTCAAGCGGGTGCGCGGCACGCCGCTGCCGACTGGCGTCTACCTCGGCGCCGTGATCGTCTCCACCCTGGTCGTGATCGCGCTCGAGGCCTGCGCGCAGGTTCTCGTCGGACGCTTCCTGCTCGCCGCGTCGTGGCCGCGCTCGCCCGCACTCCTCGCGCTCGTGTCGCTCTTCGGCGCCGCCGCGTTCGCTGCCCTCGGGATCGCGATCACGAGCGCGGTTCGAAGCGCCGAGGGCTCGTCCGCCGTCGTGAACGCCATCTACCTGCCGCTCGCATTCGTCTCGGGCGTCTTCTACTCCGTCGACGCGCTCCCGCGCTTCCTGGAAGCGCTCGCGAGCGTCTCGCCGCTCACGTACCTCCTGCGCCTGATCCGGGACACCTTCGTGGCGGGCACGGCGCTGGACGCGGGCGACGCTGCCGTGCTCGCGCTCTGGGGAGTCGCGGGGGTCGTCGTCGCGGTCCGTGCGTTCCGGTGGGAGCCGCGCGGCGGATAGGAGGCCCTAGAAGACGTGCCGGTAGAGCGAGCAGCCGGAGCAGACGTCGGGAGGCTCGTCCGTGAGGAGGCGCGAGCGGAAGTCGCGGTACGCCTCGTTCGACCAGATCTCGCCGAAGCGTGCCGCGCGCACGTCGCCCAGCACGGCGCGGTCCGCGCCCATGACCGCACAGCACGGCTGCACCTTGCCGTCGTGCGTCACGTAGGCGGACTCGAACGGCCAGCCGCACCCTGGCTCGCCGCTCCCACGGCGGCGAGGTGGCTCTTCGAGGTGCGGAAGCCGCACCGTGACGCCCATGACGGCCGCGAGCGCCTGCGCTTCCTCGAACGCGCGAGCAGCGTTCGGGTTCGCCTCCGCCCAGAGGGCTTCCCGGCGGGCGTACTCGCGGATCTCCCGGTAGTCGCCGGCCGGGTCGGTGTCGGAGAACGAATGGGAGAGGTTCTGCACCCAGACCGTCTCCACCGAGAGCTCGGCCGCCAGGCGGACGAGGGCGGGCAGCTCGTCCACGTTTCGCTGCATGGCGACGAAGACGAGCTCGAGCGTCGGCTTCGCGGCCCCGCGCTCCCGCATCGCCTCCACCAGCCCGACGACGTTTCCCCGCACGAGGTCGAAGCTGGAGCGGCGGCGCACGTCCTCGTACGTGGCGGCGGTCGCCCCGTCCAGCGAGACGTGGAGCCAGTCGACGCCGAGCTCGACGATGCGCTCGGCCCGCTCCCGCGTGAGCAGCGTCGCGTTCGTGTTGAACCCCATGCGGATCCCGCGCGCCGCGAGGTGCTCGAGCATCGGGAAGAAGTCCGGGGCGAGCAGCGGCTCGCCGAGGCCCTGCATCGTCACCTGCTCCAGGTCCGGAAGCTGATCGACGAGCCGCCGGAAGGAGTCGAGATCCATGGAGCCAGTCGTCTTGCCGAGCGCGGGGCGGTAGCTCACGAGGCACATGCGGCAGCGCAGGTTGCACGACCCGGTGACCTCGACCTGGAGCCGGCGGGGAAGCGGCGGCGCGGACGCTACGGCCACGACGTCTCGGTCGACGGCGCGACGAGGAGCTCGCGCACCTCGCACCCGAGCGGCTGGCGGAGCGCGAAGAGGACCGCCTCGGCCACGTCCTCGGGGCGGTTCAGCTTTGCGTCGGGCGCAGGCTTGTACCTCTCGGGTCGGCCGTCGAAGAAGCCGGTCTGCATCCCGCCGGGCACGAGGAGGGTCACACCGATCCGGCCGGCGGTCTCGGCGGAGAGCGCGCGGGTGAAGCCGACGATCCCGAACTTGCTCGCGCAGTAGGCCGTCGCGTCCGGGAGCGCGCGCAGGCCGAGCGTCGAGGCGACGGTCACGACCTTGCCGTCGCTCGCCTCGAGGTAGGGGAGGGCGGCACGCACGACGGCGGCGGTGCCGAGCAGGTTCACGGTGACGACCCGCTCCCAGTCCTCGCGCGGGACGTCCTCGAGCTTGCCGCAGCTGTCCGTCCCCGCGGCGGCCACGACGGCGTCCAGCCGACCGTGCCGGTCGGCAACGCGGCGCACCGCGTCCTCGGCCGCCTGCGTATCGCCGAGGTCGACCGCCTCGGTCTCGACGTCGAACGGGGGCTCGCGGCGGTCGAGAACGACCGGCGAGCCGCCGTTCGCCCGCACGGCGCGAGCGACGGCGGCACCGAGGCCCGAAGCGCCGCCGGTGACCGCGACGACACCGAGGCCGTTAGCGGAGGCCATGGCGGAGAACCTCGTCCAGCCCGTCGGTGAGCGAGACGGAGGACACGCGGACCTCGCGATCGACGGCCGCGCAGAGGAGGTGGACCGCGACCATGTGGATCTCCTGCACGCTCGCGGTCGTCGGCGCGTCGATCGCGACGGCGTCGTGGCTGAGCTCGGCGGCCGGGTTCGGCGTGGGCCCCGTCAGCGCCCAGACGGTGAGACCACCGGCGAGCGCGGCCTCGACCGCGGCCACGATGTTCGGGCTTCGCCCCGACGTGGTCAGGACGAGAAGGACGTCTCCCGGCCGTCCGTGCGCGCGCACCTGGCGCGCGAACGACTCACCGCCCCCGTAGTCGTTGGCGATCGCCGTCAGTGACGACGTGTCGGCGTGGAGGGCGAGCGCGGAGAGCGGCAGGCGCTCGTCGCAGTAGCGTCCGACGAGCTCGCCCGTCAGGTGCTGAGCCTGCGCGGCGCTGCCCCCGTTTCCCGCGGCCAGCAGCCGTCCCCCGCCGACGAGGACGCGCGCGAGGCGCCGGCCCCACCCGTCGATCCGGTCGATCTCCGGGATGAGCCCGCCGAGCGCGCGCACGGTGGTCAGCACGTGGTCGCGCCCGGTCGGCGCACGCTCGCCCGTGTCGGCGACCTCGGCCTCGCCGCCGCCCACCCCGACGCGCGCCACGCGCCGGCTGGCGCGGAGCCGCCGGTACACCTCGAGCGTCTCCTCCGCCACGTCGCCCCAGCTGTAGCGGGAGCGCGCGCGCTCCGCGCCCGCTCGCCCGAGCCTCGCTCGCAGCTCCGGGTCGGCGAGGAGGCCGCGGAGCGCCTCCGCCAGACGGTCCGGGCTCCTCGGGGGAACGTGGAGACCGGTGACGGCGTCGACGACGGTGTCGAGGAGGCCGCCGACGGCCGAGGCGACGACGGGGACGCCGCACGCCATCGCCTCCAGCGGGACGATCCCGAACGGCTCGTACCATGGGACGCAGACGACCGCGTCCGCCGAGCGCAGGAGCGCCGGAAGGTCGGCGCGCTCGACGCGTCCACGGAAGTCGACGCGCTCCCGGACGCCGAGCTCGTCCGCGAGCGCGGCCAGGCGACGGGCCTCGGGGTCGCGGCCCAGGTCCGCCTTCTCGCCGCCGCCCGCGACGACGAGCTCCGCGCTCGGGAGGGCGACGAGGGCCGAGATCACGTTGCCGACGCCCTTGCGCTGGACGAGCCGGCTGACCACGACGAGGCGGTGGAGGCCCTCGCGGCGCGGCTCCGCCGGACCGTCCGTGTGGAAGAGCGCGAGGTCGACGCCGCAAGGGACGATCCGGACTCGACGGAGGTCTGCGCCCATCCGCAGGAGCTCGAAGACCTCGTCGGAGGACGTGGCGATGATCTGGTCGACGCGCCGGGCGATCGCCTCCTCGCTCGCGTGCCGACCGGGCGGGCTCGTGTCGAACTGGCCCTGGTGCCTGCGCTTGACGATCCCCAGGGCATGGAAGGTCTGCACGACCGGGATCCGGTACGGACGGGCCGCCTCCAGTGTGGCGCGACCGGACATCCAGAAGTGTGCGTGCACGAGGTCTGGGGGCGACTCCGCCCACGTCTCGCGCAGGAAGCGGGCGAACGCTCCCATGTACGGGACCAGGGCGTCCTTGCGGATTGCGCGGGCCGGCCCTGCCGGCACATGCTCGACGGTTACGCCCGGGGCGAACTCGACGCGGTCGGGGAGCGCACCGTCGTCTCGCCGCGTGAACACCGTCACCTCGCACCCGCGGCACGCGAGCTCCTGCGAGAGCGAGGCCACGTGGACGTTCTGGCCGCCGGCGTCCACGCCGCCGAGGACGGCGAGCGGGCTCGCGTGCTCGGAGACCATCGCGACTCTCACGTGCGCACCGCCAAGGCGCGATCGTCCCACGCAGACGCCTGCTCGTCCAGGGACCGGAGCGCCGCGACGACGTCCGCCGGCGTGACGCGGTTCAGGCACGGGTGTCCCGGGACCGGGCAGACGGTCGCCCTGGTGCCGGCGCAGGCCGCCTCCTGGTCGCCGAGGAGGACGACGGGAACGCCCCAGGGCCGCCAGCGCTCGGCCGGCACCGTGGGCGCGAAGAGCGAGACGACCGGCGTTCCCACGGCGGCCGCCAGGTGGGCGGGGCCGGTGTTTCCCGCCACGAGGGCGTCGGCCCCGGCGAGGACGTCCGCGAGCTCGGCGAAGGGGGTCCGGCCGCCCAGGTCGAGCACGTTCGGCCGCGGAGGACGGGCGACGAAGGCCGTCAACGCCGCTTCCTCCGGCGTCCCGGTGACGACGACCGTGCGCCCGTCCGCCGCGAGGGCGTCAACGAGGGCGGCGTGGTTCTCGCGTGCCCAGGCGCGTGCGGGGACGGACGCGCCGGGGTGCACGACGACGTACGGGCTCGGGACGGGGGCAGGCCCGCCCGGCCGCGCCACGGCCAGCCGGCCGTGGTCGCCGGTGGGCAGGCGGTATCCGAGAGCCCCGGCGAGCGAGAGCGCCCGCTCGACCTCGTGGATCTCGTCGTGGACGCGGTGGCGGGCGTCCAGCAGGGAGCCCGGGTAGTCATCGCAGATCGCCGCGATCGTCGGGACGCCGGCGAGTCGAAGCAGGAGGGCCAGGGGCAGGGCGCTCTGGTGGAACGACGTGAAGATAATCGCCTGGTCGAAGCTGCGGCGCCCGAGCTCGTCGACGAGGGCGAGTGTCGCCTGCCGGTCGAGGGGCTCCGGCTCGGGATCGATCCACGGCGCCGTGTGCTCGACGATCTCGTCGACGCCCGGCAGGAGCGCGGCGGCGACGCGCCCGCGCCTCCCGCAGAGGAGCGTGACGCGATCGGCCCCCGCGGCGACGGCGCGGATCGCCGGGCCGGTGAGGAGGACGTCGCCCGCGCTGTCGAGCCGTGCCGCGAGGACGTGCATCAGCGACGGCCCCCAAGGAGGAGGTCGACCGCCGCGGCGAGGTCCGGCGCGACGGCCGGCGCGTCTGCCACCTCCTCCGGCCGCGTGCGGTCGGTGGGGACGAGCACAGCGGCCGCGCCCGCCGCGCGTGCCGCCTCCACGTCGGCGCCGATGTCCCCGACGACCACGCAGCGGCCGGGATCGACGCCGAGCGCCCGGGCGGCCTGCAGGACGAGGCCTGCTTGCGGCTTGCGGCATGAGCAGCGGTCGTCGGGCGCGTGCTCGCACACCGCCCACGGGCCGAGCGGCCCGAGGAGCTCCTCGACGCGCCGGTTGACCGCGTCCACCTGCTCGCGAGAGAGAAGACCGCGCCCGATGCCGCTCTGGTTCGAGACGACCGCGGTGGGGATCCCGAGCGCCCGAAGGCGGTCGAGCGCCTCGCGCGCGCCGGGCATCGGGACGACGCGGTCCGGGTCGCCGTTGTAGGGGACGTCCACCACGAGGGTGCCGTCGCGGTCGAGCAGCACCGCGGCGGGCCGCTGCGTCAGAGGGCGCACGCCGCGCCAGCGAACGAGGCCCAGGAGCCACCACGCCGTTGCGGCCGCGGGCAGCGCGACGCTCGTCGCGAGCATCGCCGCCACGGCGCCAGCCGTCCGCGGCCCCGGAAGGATGCGGGCGAGCGCGAGCTCGCCGCTGCCGAGGATCCAGG
>JACVSB010000305.1 GCA_014534155.1 Thermoleophilia bacterium | reverse complement strand
GCGGGGAGCAGAACCTTCTTGCCGAAGATCCACGGGCCCGTGTCGACGACGAGGTAGCTCTGCCCCACGTCGTACGTGGCCTCGTCGACCTTGCCGATGCCGCCGTCGGTGGCCTCGACGGAGAAGCCGACGACGTCCGTCTCCGGCATCGCGGTGGCCGCGGCGCCCCCACGGCGCCACGCTTGCTCACGGTACGTCCAAAGGTCGTACTCCATGGCGACCTCCTTTTTCCCTCTACCCGAAACGGCGTACCCGCCGCACGTCCGGCAAAACCCCCGCCAACGGGATGAGCGGGAGCGGCGACGGAGACGTTGCCGCCCCCGCTCGTCGTACGTACGGGAGGCGGGGGGTGCGCTCGCGCTCGGCCCGGGCTGTCAGGCCGCCCGCGCGCCGAGCTCGCGCTCGAGCTTGGCCAGCGCCTCGCCCTCGAGCTGGCGGATCCGCTCCCGCGTGAGCCCGAGCTCCCGGCCGATCGCCTCCAGCGACTGGGGCTCCGAGTCCAGGCCGAACCGGAGCTCGAGGACACGCCGCTCTCGGTCGTTCAGGCGGGCGAGCGCCGCGCGGACGCGCTGCCGCTCCACCGACTCGCTCGCCTCCTCGGACGGATCGGGCGCGTCGGCGTCCGGGAAGAGGTCCCCGAGCTCGCTGTCGCCCTCGGAGCCGACGTGTTGGTTCAGCGAGACCGAGGCGGAAACCGCCTCCAGCGCCTCCTCGACGTGCCGTCGCTCGAGCCCCGTCGCCTCGGCGAGCTCGTCCGCGGTCGGTCCGCGGCCGCGCTCGGCCTCGAAGCGCTGGCGTGCCCGATTCAGTCGCACCCGCCGCTCGTGCACGTGCGTCGGGATCCGGATCGTCTCCGACTGCCCCGAGATCGCGCGCTGGCACGCCTGCCGAATCCACCAGGTGGCGTACGTGGAGAACTTGAACCCGCGGCGCCAGTCGAACTTCTCGACCGCGCGGTTCAGCCCGATCACGCCCTCCTGGATGAGGTCGAGCAGCGGCAAGCCGTGCCCCTGGTAGCGCTTGGCGATCGAGACGACCAGGCGAAGGTTCGAGTTGAGCATCCGCTCCTTGGCGGCGCGGTCGCCCCGCTCGATCCGCTTCGCGAGCTCGACCTCCTCGCTCGCCGTCAGGAGCGCGTGACGTCCGGCGGCGTTCATGAACAGGGTCAGCGGGTCCGTCGTGCCCGTCGTCTCGGGCCGCGGCGTCGCGCGCGAGCGCTCCCCGAGATCGGCAGCTTCGTCCGAGGGCTCGATCTCCACCGAGCGCGCGTCGAGCTCGGCCCGCAGGTCGGCGACCTCGTCCGAGTCGAGCTCGTGCTCGCCGACGAAGGCCTCGAGCTCGTCCTCAGTGATCGTTCCGCGTTCCTCCGCCTCCACGAGGAAGGCAGGGAGCGGCGTTTCGATGTCGATCGTGGTCATGTACTCCTTTCATCGGGCCGTGAGCGGCAGTTCCGTGCGTTCCGCCCTCCGTGCCCGCGGGACACGTCTCTCCGAGCCCCGCTTCCAAGGAAGCGGGCACGCGCGTAGGCGTGCATCTCGTAGAACGCTTGCCCAACCGTACCTATTCCGACACGTGCGCGCCGGATTGTCCGTCGGCGCGGCGGACGACCCGTGCCTATGCCAGCGGCGTCCCGCCCGTCACACCGAGGATCTCGCCGGCCACGTAGCGCGATTCGTCCGAGGCGAGGAACACGTACGCCGGCGCGAGCTCGGCCGGCTGCGCCGGGCGCTGGAAGTCGGACTGCTCCCCGAACTGCGCCACCTTCTGGGCCGGGAACGACATGGCGATGAGGGGCGTCCAGACGGGG
>JACVSB010000257.1 GCA_014534155.1 Thermoleophilia bacterium | reverse complement strand
CGCCCCGGGGGGGGGCCCGCGCCCGCCGCCGTCTGCGCTACCCGCCGCGCGGGCGCTGCCCGTGCGGCGTCACTGCCCGGCGAGGACCTCATTCAGGAAGGACGGGTCGATTGCCTTCTTCGCATCCGGGATCTCCTCGATCTCGCCGATCCCCTTCCAGAACTCGGCGGACTGGGTGAAGATGTCGTAGATCGGGCCGGGGTCGTCCTCCGTCCCGTAGTACTTCTGGCTCTCCTCGAGCGTCCAGAGGGGCACCGTCTCGAGCGTGGCCTTGATGGTCTTCACGTCCTGGCCCAGGTACTCCGTCGCCGCCTCGAAGGCCTCGTCCTGGTTTTGGTTCACGTAGTCCATGACCTTCCCGTAGGCCTGGACGAACGCCTTCACGGTCTCCGGGTGCTCCTCGATGAACGAGGGGGCGAAGGCGACCTGGTCGGTGATGATGTCCGGGTACTGCTTCGTCGAGACGAGCACCTTCCCGTTCGGGTTCCGCTCCGCCTTGGTGAGCCACGGTTCCCATGTGACGGCGACGGGCACACGGCCGGCCGCGAACGCCGCACCCGCGTCGCCCGAGGTCAGGTTCACCTGCTCCACGTCGTCGAGGGAGAGCCCCGTCTTGTCCAGCACGTAGGCCAGGAACCACTGGCTCGTCGAGCCCTCGCTCACGGCCACCTTCTGGCCCTTGAGGTCGGCGGGCGAGGCGATCGACTCCTCGGACACGATGCCGTCCCCGCCCACGGAGGCGTCGAGCCCGAGCACCTGCACGGATTCGATCCCGCGCGCGAACGTCCGCGAGAACGTGTCGGGCGTCGTCGCGATCGCGTCGAGGCTCCCCGCCTTGAGCGCGTTGAAGCGCTGCACCGGGTCCTCGATCACCTCGTAGCTGACGTCCAGCCCCTCCTGCTTGAAGATCCCCTTCTCGACTCCGATCACGAGGCCGATGTAGCCGTTCCAGGTCGAGAAGGCGAGCCGGATCGGCGCGAGCTCGGCGGCCTCTCCTCCTCCACCCGTCTCGGCCGCGGTCTCGCCCGCAGCGCCTTCGTCTCCGTCGTCCCCGCCGCCGCACCCTGCCGCCGCGAGCGAGAGCGCTGCCACGAGCGTCAGCAGGGCGAGCATCGATCTCCGCATATCTCCTCCTCTCCTAGGGGGACGCTACCCCGGCGGCCGCCACGCTGTCGAGCGCGGCGTGGATCGCGGCCAGGATCTCGTCGATCTCCTCGGCTTCGATCGTGAACGGGGGCGAGATCTGCAGCGCGCACGCGCGCAGGGACCGCGTGAGGACGCCACGCTCGCGCGCCGCGGCGACGACGCGCTCCGTGAGCCCGCGCTCTCGCTCGAGCGCCGCCGGCGCGAGCTCGATCGCGGCGAGAAGGCCCGCCGAGCGGACCTCGCCCACGAGCGGGTGCTCGGCCAGCGCGGCGACGCGCGCCGCGAGGACCGGCTCGAGCTCGGCAACCCGCGTGACAAGCCGCTCCCGCTCGATCACGTCCAGGTTCGCGAGGGCCGCCGCGCACGCCGCGGCATGACCCGAGTACGTGTATCCGTGGCGAAACCACGTTCCGTCGCCCTCCCAGAACGGCTCCTGCACGCGGGGCCCCACGACGACGCCCCCGAGGGGCAGGTACCCGGACGTGACGCCCTTGGCGAAGACCACGAGGTCCGGCTGGAACCCGTACCGCTCGCAGCCGAACCACCGGCCGAGCCTCCCGAACCCGGTGATGACCTCGTCCGAGACGAGCAGCACGTCGTGCTCTCGGCAGACCTCGGCGACGCCCTCCCAGTAGCCGTCCGGCGGCGGCACGACGCCGCCCGCGCCGATGACCGGCTCCCCGATGAAGGCGGCGACGTGGTCGGAACCAACGCGCTCGATCTCGTCCGCGAGCGCCTGCACGGAGTCGTTGGCGACGTGGACGGCGTCCGGGACGAGCTCCCCGAGCCCCTCCACGTTGGCGGGAATCCCGCCCAGGCTCGTCCCGTACGCGTGCATCCCGTGGTAGGCGTGCCGGCGGCCGATGACGACGCGCTTCTCCAGCCGCCCCACGGCAGCCCAGTAACGGCGCGCCAGCTTCGCCGCCGTGTCGACGGCGTCCGAGCCGCCGGAGGTGAGGAAGACCTTCGCCTCGTCGACCGGCGCGAGCGCCGCCACGCGCTCCGCGAGCGCGAGCGCCGGCTCGTTCGCGTACGGACCGAAGGTGGAGTAGGCCGGGAGGCGGCGAAGCTGGTCCTCGACCGCGTGCGCGATCTCCTCGCGACCGTAGCCCACGTTGCAGTACCAGAGGCTCGCGGTCGCGTCCAGGTAGCGCCGTCCCTCCCGGTCGACGACGTGGCAGCCCTCGCCCGAGACGAGGACGATTTCGGCCCCGTTCACCTCGGCCATGTTCGCGAACGGGTGCCAGTAGGCCGTCTCGGCCGCCGCCTGGCCGCTCTCCGGCGCCGCCCCTTGCAGCGCTGTCTCCGTCATGTGCCGACCT
>JACVSB010000196.1 GCA_014534155.1 Thermoleophilia bacterium | reverse complement strand
GGGACGAGCGAGCCGACGGCGAGGAACTTGGAGGCGACCGCGACACCCCACTCGCGCCGCCCAAGGTCGCAGGCGACCAGCGAGAACGTCACGTTCTCACCCGGAGACCGGGCGCACCCGCGGGGGCCCGTGGGCGGCCGGGTCACCCATACGTCATCCGGCGGAGGTCGAGCTCGAGGAGGTCCGGGCGGTCGGCCGGGACGAGGACGGCCGCGACCTCGGGCCGGGAGAGCGCGCGCCGGACATCCTCGGGTGCGGACGCGCGGACGACGACCGGCGTGCCGCGCTCGTGTGCGGCACGAAGCCGGTCGACGTCGGAGACGTCGTCGAGGACGAGCGCGTCCTCTACCGGAAGCGCGGCGTCGCCCTCCTGCGCGATCTCGGGCACGCGTCTGCCGGTCGCGCCGAACCAGCGCTGCCGCAAGGCCTAGACCTCCACCGTCTCGCCCGGCTGCGGGACGATCACCTGGCAGTCCGAGACGAGCCGGCGGCATTCCTCCGGCGTGCCGGTGAGGACGGGGAACGTCCCGTAATGGCACGGAAGCAGCCGGTTGACCCCGAGGAGCTCGACGGCGACGGCGGCCTCGCGCGGGCCCATGGTGAAGTGGTCGCCGATCGGGAGGACGGCGAGGTCCGGCTCGTACAGACGGCCGATCAGCTCCATGTCCGCCATGACCGCCGTGTCCCCCGCGAAGTAGACCTTGGTGCCGTTCTCGAACTCGATCACGAACCCGGCCGGCTCGCCGAGGTACTCGCGCTCCTCGCCGAAGCCGCTCGAGTGGACGGCGTTCGTCATCGTGAAGCGCACGCCGTCGACGTCGAGCGTTCCGCCCTTGTTCATCCCCAGGCTCGACGCGCCCTCGACGCCCTGCTGCTCGAGCCAGGACGCGAGCTCGAAGATCGCGACGACCTTCGGCGCGAACCGCTTCCCGAGTTCGACGGCCTCGCCCACGTGGTCGGCGTGGCCGTGCGTGAGCGCGAGGATGTCGATCCGGTCGGGCTCGGCGCCCTCCGGGGCGCGTGGGTTCGAGAGCCAGGGGTCGAGGTAGACGCGCTTCCCGCCCGGGGTGTCGATTCGGAATGCGGCGTGGCCGAGCCACGTGATGGAAACGCCTGGCATCGCTCTCCTTCGCTCGTTCCGCGGCGAGCGTAACGCAGGAACGCGCCCGCTCGCGGCGAACGCGGGGCCGGTGCCGACCGGCCGCTTGCTCACACTCGTATCGGTGCCCGCGGTTCTCCTGCTCGTTGCCCTCGCGGCGGCCGACCGTGCCGGCGCGCAAAGCGCGGTCTTCTACCTCTTTCTCGCGGGGATCCCGCTCACCGGCGCGGCCGCTCTCGCCGCGTACGGGCGGCTCGTCGACGCCTCCACCGGAAGCCGGGCTGCGCGGTCGGAGCGCGCGCAAGCCGTTCTGGCGGGCGTCCTCGTCGCGCTCTTCGTCCTCGGCGCGGCGGCCGGCTCACCGGCCGCGCTCGCGCCCGCGGTCCCGGGGCTCGCCGACGCCGCGCTCGTGCTCTCGTGCGCGGTCCTCGCCCTCCAGGCTCTCGTCGCGCTCGTCCCCGTCGTGCGCGGGTAGCGCGCGCACGACGTACGCCTCGACGGGATCGCTCTTCCCCTTCACGGTCACGGCTCCGAGCCGTTCGACCACCGTCCCCGGAGGCAGGTGCCGGTACGTCTCCGCACCGACGACCACGCCACCCGCCGGAGCCTGGCCTTCGAGCCGGGCTCCCACGTTCACCGGGTCGCCGACGACCTCGAACGAGCCGGCGACGATCCCGGTCCGCGCCGCTCCCGTGTTGACGGCGGCCCGAACGCGCGGCCAGTTCGGATGGCGCGCCGAGACCGCGCGCGCCTCCCGCTGGAGCGCGAGCGCCGCGCGCACCGCGCGCCGGGCGTGGTCCGGCTGGTCGGCGTGGAGGTTGAAGGCGACCATCATTCCGTCGCCCAGCTTCTTTGCCTCGCCGCGGTGACGGCGCGCGAGGAGCGGCACCATGGCACCGAAGTACTCGCCGACGACCTCGGCGCTTCCTTCGGGGCCGGCCCGCTCGGCGAAGGGCGTGAACCCCTCCAGGTCGACGAAAAGGACGCTGACGTCGCGGACGTCGCCCCGCGTCGCCGACAGGTAGAGGTCGCCGAAGCGCTCCTCGCGCCACTCCCGCCGCGCGCCCACGGCGACGATCGCGAAGGCGAGGAGCATGAGGAGGTGCCACTCCCACCATGTCGCATGCCAGTTTCGGGCGAGCGCGATCGCAAGGCTCGCCTCGGCCAGGAGGATGTAGGCGCAGACGACCGCGAGGAGGAGGTGGGCGCGACGGCGCGCGAAGAGGAAGGCGTAGCGGGCGGCCGCGTACGCGTAGAGGGCGATGGCGGGAAGCGTGAAGCCGAGCAGCCAGCCTTCCGCTTCCTCCGGCGGGAGCGGTTCGCCGAGCGGCCCCACGCGCGCCAGCGAGACGGCCGCCCAGGCCCCCATCGTGAGCACGACCAACCCCACGAGGAGCGGGGCGGCGGAGACGAGGCGCGCCGAGCGGCGGGGAGAGGGCTCCGCCGTCGAGGCGGCGGCGAACGCGGCGGCGACCAGGAGCCCGACGGGCGTCGCGACGACGAACCCCGCGTTCGGCGACTCGAGGAGGACGCCCGGCGTCGCGAGCGCGTGGAGGGCGAGGAACCCGGCCCCGGCGAGGAACGCGAGCGAGACCAGGAGGACCCGCGCGTCCGAGCGCCGCCGCGCAGCGTCGCTCGTCACGACCGCGAGCCCGACGTTTGCGAGCGCCGCGAGGAGGACGAGCCAGAAGTGCGCTGGGTGGTCCTCCCAGACGCCGTCGAGGGTGGGCTTGGCGAGGAGGAGCGCGAGCGCCGCGAGCGGGGCGGCGAGGAGCACAGCCCAGACGGCCGCGGTCACAGCGCCTCGTGCAGCAGCCGTCGGTGCTCCTCGCTCGCTCCGTACTGGCGCAGCGGGTGCGGCGGCAGGACGTGCTCCTCGACCTCGCCGCGCCGCCGGACGTACACGACCGGGAAGACCTCGCCTCCCTTGTCCATCTCGACCGTGACGGCGGCGTCCCCCGCCTCCGGCGTGTCGACGAAGTGGGCGAGCGGAAGCAGGTCCGTGCTCCCGTCCGAGCGGACGACGTGCGCGAGGTACCCCTTCTGCGCCGCGAGCGCCGGCCCGCGCGAGGCCGCGTCGAGCAGCTCGTCGACGAGCGAGGCGGCCCTCCGGCGCCGCCGGACGGGCATCCCCAGCCGGCCGGCGAGGTGGGCGGCGAGGACGCGCGCGTTGTACCGGAACCCGTGCACGGCGGCGGACGAGCTGCCGACGCCGTGCTTGCGCAGGCCGGGAGCGCCCTGCGTCGCGTTCCCCGCGAAGAAGATCCCGGGCGCGGAGACGCTCTCCCAGAAGGGCGTGAGGGCAGGGATTCGCCCCTGCGCGACGGTCTCGACCCCGAGGTCGACGAGGTCCCGAAGCGGGGTCGCGAACCCGGTGGCGGCAAGAGCGACGTGCGCGTCGACCGAGAAGGCGCCGGGCCGCGTCGTTCCGGAGGCGTGCACGCGAACGCCCTCGGGGGTGCGCTCGATCCGCTCCACGGCCGCGTCGAGGGCGAGCGTGCCGCCTCCGACCTGATGGTGC
>JACVSB010000118.1 GCA_014534155.1 Thermoleophilia bacterium | reverse complement strand
TCCAGCATGTACAGGTCGGGATGCGCCCGCCGCGCTGCGCGCTCGGGTGAGCCGAGCAGCTCGCCCGCGAAGGCCAGCGCCGCTCGGCGCTTGCCGACGCCGGGTGGGCCGTGGAAGAGGTAGGCGTGCGCCGCGCCGTCGGCGAGCGCGGCGCGCAGGAGGCGCTTCGCCTCGTCCTGCTCAGGAAAGGTCTCGAAGGTGTCCACGTACGGTCTCCGCGATCTCCTCGCTCGGCTGCGAGCCGTCGACGGCGACGACACGGTCGCCGAACGCGCGCGCGAGCTCCCGGTAGGCCTCGTCGACCCGCGAGGAGAACACCTCTCCCTCCCCCTCCAGGCGATCGCCGGGGCCGCCGCGCCGCCGCTTCGCCTCGGCGGGCGGAACCGCGAGGACGAACGTGCGGTCAGGAAGGAGCTCCTCGGTCACGAGGAGGTTCAGCCGCAGCACGTGCTCGAGGCCGAGGCCGCGAGCGAGCCCCTGGTAGGCGAGGGAGGAGTCCACGTAGCGGTCGCAGACGACGTCAGTCCCGCGCGCGAGCGCCGGCCGGATCACCTGCCGGACGAGCTGCGCTCGGGCGGCCGCGAAGAGCGAGGCCTCCGCCCAGGGCGCGACGGCGTCCCCGTGCAGCACGATGCCGCGGATCGCTTCTCCCAGGGGCGTCCCACCGGGCTCTCGCGTCAGCACGACGTCGCGTCCTTCGGCCTCGAGGCGCTCGGCGAGCAGGCGAGCCTGGGTCGTCTTCCCGGAACCGTCGATCCCCTCGAAGGTGACGAACATCGCGCGCGTAGGATAGGGCTGCGTGCGCGCCGTAGTCACAGGCGGGGCGGGCTTCATCGGCTCGCACGTCGTCGACGCCCTCGTCGCCAGAGGAGGCGACGTCCTGGTGGTCGACGACCTTTCCCGGGGCAGCCCGGAGAACGTGAACGAGCGCGCGCGGCTCGTGCGTGCGGACATCCGCGACGGGGAGGCGCTCGAGGCGGCGTTCGCCGAGGTGCGGCCGCAGGCGTGCTTCCACCTCGCGGCGCAGGCGGACGTGCGCGTCTCCGTCGCCGATCCGACCTTCGACGCCGACGTGAACGTGATCGGCACGATCCGGGTGCTGGAAGCGGCCCGCCACCACGGCGCGCAGGTCGTCTTCGCCTCGACCGGTGGCGCCATCTACGGCGAGTGCGAGGGGCCCGCGCCCGAGGCGTCGGAGCTCCGGCCGCTCGCGCCCTACGGGACGTCGAAGCTCGCGGGCGAGCAGTACCTCGCCACGTGGAATCGCCTGTACGGGACGACGCACGTCGCCCTCCGCTACGGCAACGTGTACGGGCCTCGCCAGGACCCCCACGGCGAGGCAGGCGTCGTCGCGATCTTCCTCGGCCGGCTCGCGGCGGGCGAGCGTTACCGGATCTTCGGGGACGGCCGGCAGACGCGCGACTACGTCTATGTGGGCGACGTGGTCGAGGCGACGCTCGCGGCCTACGGAAAGCCCGGCGGCGTCTTCAACGTGGGAACTGGGCGGCAGACGTCCGTGCTCGAGCTCTCGCAATCGGCGACGCGGGTGAGCGGCGTCGAGATCGAGCCCGTCTTCGCGGAGCCCCGCCTGGGCGAGCTGCAGCGGAGCGTGCTCGACCCGACGCTCGCCGAGCAGGAGCTCGGCTTCCGCGCCACGGTCGAGCTGGACGAGGGGATGGCCGCGACCTGGCGTTCGCTCACGGAAGGAGTGACGGCCGCCGGCGCGAACTAGGGCCGCGCCGTGCCTCACACGACGTCCGTCCCACGGGAGCAGCCGTGGCGCACGACCGCGTTCGTCGCCGCGGGCATCGCCGCACTCGAGCTCCTCCTCCTCGTCACGCTCGTCCTCGTGCTCGTCGGCACGCCGCTCTCGGGAGGAGAGGAGCCCGCCCGCCACGCCCTCTCGAAGCCCGCCGCGGGGAGGACGACGGACCCGCTCGCGCGGCTTACGCGCGAGGAGACGAGCGTGATCGTCCTGAACGGCAACGGAGCGCCCGGGGCAGCGAGCGAGAAGGCGGACCTCGTCCAGACGAAGGGCTACATGATCGCGGGAACCGCGAACGCGCCGCGCAGCGACTTCGCCCGCTCCCTCGTCATGTACCGCGCCGGGTACGCGCGCGAGGCGGAGCGGCTTGCCCGCGACTTCCACGTCGCCCGGGTCGCGCCCCTCGACGGCCTCCGCCCCGCGCAGCTCCAGGGCGCCCACCTCGCGCTCATCGTCGGCGCTCGCTAGGCGACCGGCCGCCCCAGACCTCCCCGGTAGCCTTCGGCTCGTGGTCGAGCCCCTGCTCGTGCGCGCCTGCCGGCGGGAGCCGGTCGAGCGGACGCCCGTGTGGTTCATGCGCCAGGCGGGCCGCTCGCTTCCGGAGTACCGCGAGGTCCGGAAGCGCTTCGACCTCTTCGGCGTCGTCCGGCAGCCCGAGCTCTGCGCCGAGGTGACGCTGCAGCCCGTTCGCCGGCACGGCGTGGACGCGGCCGTCATGTTCGCCGACATCATGCTGCCCGTCCTCGGCATGGGGGTCGAGGTGGAGCTGGTCGAGAACGTGGGACCGGTGGTCGAGCGCCCGATCCGCTCGCGCGCAGACGTCGACCGTCTGCGGGTGGCCGACCCCGAGGAGGCAGTTCCGTTCGTGCTTGAGGCGGTGCGTATCGTGCGCGGCGAGCTGCGCGACGACCAGGCCGTGGTCGGGTTCTGTGGCGGCCCCTTCACGGTCGCCGGGTACCTGATCGAGGGGAAGCCGACCCGCGACTTCGTGCAAACGAAACGCTGCATGTACGGGGCGCCGGACGTCTGGCACGCCCTCGCGGACAAGCTGACGGACACGTTCGCCCGCTACCTCCGCGCCAAGGCGGCCGCCGGCGCGGACGTGCTGCAGCTCTTCGACTCCTGGGTGGGAGCGCTCTCAGTGGACGACTACCGCGAGTTCGTCGCCCCCTACGCCGAGCAGATCCTGGGCGCGGTCGACGCGCCCACGATCCACTTCGGTACCGGCACGGCGCACCTCCTGGAGGAGATGGCGGCGGTCGGCGGCGACGTGATCGGGCTCGACTGGCGCGTTCCGATCGAGCGGGGCTGGGCGACCGTCGGCTCCGAACGCGGCGTGCAGGGAAACCTCGACCCGGCCCTCCTCCTCGGCCCCTGGGAACGTGCGCGCGAGGCGGCGCTCGCGATCGTGGGCGCGGTCGGGGGCCGCCCAGGGCACATCTTCAACCTCGGCCACGGCGTCCTCCCCGACACCGACCCGGACGATCTCGGGCGGCTGGTCGAGCTCGTCCACGAGCGAACAGCGGCCGAGGTGGCGGCGTGACCGGCGCGCGCGGGAGACGACGCGCGTTGGCCGCGATCCGAAACCCCCGGGGGACCCCCCTGAGCTACCCCTCACCGGTCAGGATAGGCCACTTCGGCGCGCGTCTCTCGCGCGCTTCCGCGCATCTCCGCAACGGCGTGTGAATCGATGCGCACCGCGGTCATCGCGATGGCCTATGGAAGCCCCTCGCGCGTCGAGGACATCACGGCCTACTACGCCGACATCCGCGGCGGGCGCCCCGTCGCCCCCGAGCGCCTGGCCGAGCTGGAGGAGCGCTATCGCCGGATCGGCGGCGCCTCCCCACTGAACGAGATCACGGAGCGCCAGCGAGCGGCGCTCGAGCGCGAGCTCGGGCTCCCGGTGTACGTCGGGATGAAGCACTGGAGCCCCTGGATCGCGGACGCGGCGCGCCGCGCCGCGGCAGCCGGGACCGAGCGGATCGTTGGGCTCGTGCTCGACCCCCACTACTCGCGGATGTCCGTCGGCGGCTACCGGGAGCGGCTCGAGGCCGCGCTGGACGGCTCCGCCGAGCTTCGCTTCATCGAGAGCTGGCACGACCACGAGCCGTTCCTCGCCGTCCTCGCCGACCGCGTGCGCGGGACGGCCGCGCACGTCATCTTCACGGCGCACTCGCTCCCCGAGCGGATCCTCGCGGCCGGCGACCCCTACCGGGACCAGCTGCTCGAGACGTCCCGGCTCGTGGCGCAGCGCGCAGGGATCCCGGACGAGCGCTGGTCGTTCGCCTTCCAGAGCGAGAGCGCCACGGGGGAGCCCTGGCTCGGCCCGGATATCCTCGACCATCTCGACGCCCTCCACGCCGACGGCGTGCGCGCCGTGCTCGTCGCCCCCGTCGGCTTCGTCGCCGACCACCTGGAGATCCTCTGGGACATCGACGTCGAGGCGCGCGAAAGGGCTGCCGAGCTCGGCCTCGAACTGGACCGGATCCCTTCCCTGAACGACAACCCGGCCTTCATCCGCGCGCTCGCCGAGCTCGTGCGCGCCGAGGCCGAGCGGTGAACGGGTCCGCGGAGCTCGTCCGCGCCGAGGCCCCCCGGTGAGCTCACGCTCATGCCCGGACTGGCCGGCGCTCCTCGACGTCGCGCCGGACCTCCACTTCAAGCACTACACCGTGGGCGAGGCGCGCCTGCCCGCGGAGGTCCTGGTCAACCTTCCGGACGTGCCGCTCGACGCGATCGCGATCTGCGCCGACCTCGACCACAACGTCTTCAACCCGACGCACACCGACATGCGGGTCGCGGCCGCGCTCGCCGGCACCTACTGGTACGCGCTCGGCGAGTGGGTCGCGCGCGGCGTCGGCTCGTAGGAGCGGCCGCGCTCCCGGCGAGACCGTTCGCTCCGCCGGGGCGAGCGATCGCTTACGCTCCCGGGGTGGGCAAGGGATACGCAGAAGGGCCGGCCGCGGAGGAGCGCTACGCCGACCTCGAGCGGCGCGAGCGGGGCGGCGGCGAGCGGGAGCCCGTCGTAGCCCGCGCGGTGTACGCCGCTACGCGCGAGAATCCGAGCAAGCACTTCCTCGGCTGGGCCGACGAGATCGACGCCGACGCCCTCTTCGCCGCGGGGGAGGCGTGGGGCATCTCGCTCGTCCCTCGAACGAGGGACGGGGGTACCCCGCGCGAGTGACGAACGTCCCCCGCTCGAGGGACGCGAGCGGGGCCGAGGGGGAGCACCAACCGCGGGCTCGTCTCAGGGCACGAGCACGACCTTGATCGCGCCGTCGCGCTTGGCCTGGAACATCTCGTACGCGCGCGGCGCGTCGGTGAGCGACAGGCGGTGCGTCGTGAGGTCCATGACTCCGAGAGGGTCGTCCTCGCGCTCGAGGAGGGGGAGGATCTCGTCCGCCCACCGGCGCACGTTCGCCTGACCCATCCGGATCGTGATCTGACGGTCGAAGAGGTCGCCCAGGTTGAAGAGGTTCGCGTAGCCCGCGTAGACGCCGGTGATGGAGAGCGTCCCGCCGCGGCGCACCGAGTCGTGGCTCAGACGGAGGGCGTGCAGGCGGTCGACCTGCACCTTCGCCGCTTGCAGGACGCGCTCCACGCTCGACCCCTCGGCCTCCATTCCGACCGCATCGATCACCGAGTCGGCTCCGCGCCCGTCGGTCATCTCGCGCATGACGGTGACGACGTCGCCGACGGCGCCGAAGTCGACCGTCTCGACGCCGTGCCGTTGCGCCATGGCAAGGCGCTCCGGCACCTGGTCGACGCCGATCACCCGCTCGGCCCCGCGGTGGAGCGCGATCCGCGCGCACATCTGCCCGATCGGGCCGAGACCGAACACGGCCAGTGTCCCCCCGGTCGGGATCTCGGCGTATGCGACCGCCTGCCACGCGGTGGGAAGGACGTCGGAGAGGAAGAGGTAGCGCTCGTCCGGCGTCCCCTCGGGAACCTTGATCGGCCCGTAGTGCGCCATGGGCACGCGCAGGTACTCCGCCTGGCCGCCCGGAACCGCTCCGTAGAGGTGGGTGTAGCCGAAGAGGGAGGCACCCTTGCCGTACCGACGGTTCTGCGTCTCCTCGCACTGCGACTGGAGGCCGCGGCGGCACATCCAGCACGCACCGCACGCGATGTTGAAGGGGATGACGACACGATCGCCCGCCCGCACGTGGGCGACCTCGGTGCCGACCTCCTCGACGATCCCCATCGGCTCGTGACCCAGGATGTCCCCCTCCCGCATCACGGGGCGCGGGAACTTCCCGTACAGGTGGAGGT
>JACVSB010000155.1 GCA_014534155.1 Thermoleophilia bacterium | reverse complement strand
CCGCCTCGCGCGGTCGTTTCCCTCCTCGCAGGATGCGCTCGCGGCCAGTCAGAGCGCCCGGAACCTCCTCGCCGCGGGGCTTGCCGACGACATCGCGTGGTGTGCGCGCGAGAACGTCCTCGACGTCGTCCCCCGTTTCACGGGGATGGCGGGGGGTGGCGCGGCGATGACCGCGGGCGCTGGGTCAGCGCGCCGCCGCCGCGACGCGGCGGGAGGAGGAGCCGGGCGCCCGGCGCTACAGCGTGGCGATCGTCCGCGCCGCCGCGACCTGAGCCGGCAGCCAGCCGCGCGCGTCGTCCCAGCCCCAGGCGAGCGCGTGCGCAACGCCCCAGTCGACTAGGCGCGCGCGGTCGAGCCCGAGCTCGGCGAGCACCGCGAGCCACTGCCGCAGCGCGCGGCTCGGGGACTCCGTCCAGGCGGCGTTTCGAAGGAGGCCGACGCCGTCGATCTCCGCCTCGCCGACGAGCGGCTTCGGGTCGATCACGAGCCACGGCCGCCTGCGGGCGCGCAGGACGTTCCCGCCGTGCAGGTCCGCGTTCACGAGGAAGGCCGCCCGCGGATCGACGCTCGCGAAGACGGCGAGCGCGCGCTCGAGGAGCGACCGCTCGAACGGCCGGCCGGCCAGGCGGTAGCGGCGGAGGACGTACTCGCTCCACCGGCGCGCCTCCTCCTCGAGCGAGCGGAAGGGATGCGCGCCCGCGACGGGCGTCCGCAGGTCGGCGAGGAGACACGCGACAACGGGGGCGGCGTCCTCGCGGCTCTCGGTCAGCTGGGTACCCGGCCGGCAGCGCTCGAGCAGGAGCGCGCGGCGCGCGTCGTCGCGCGCGAGAAGGCGGACCGCGCCTCGCCCGCTCCACCATGCGAGCGCGTCCCCTTCGTGCTCTGCCTCGACGTGCGAGGGTGCGTTCAGCTTGAGGACGGCCTCCCCCGCCGGAACGACGAGCGAGTGCGGCGTCTCGACGGGTTCCTCGAGGGAGAGATCCCAGCGCGCCGCGCACTCCGCCGCCAGGTGGGGGAGCGCCGCGAGCCACTCGCGCTCGCCGGGCCAGTGACCGACGAGCGCCGCCGGGAGCTCCATACCGAGGCATCTTGACAGGAGAACGTGCGTTCGTGTAGAACACACGTTCGCATGATCGCGTGCGTGTCGATCCCGGTGTTCCCGCTTCGCGCCGCGCTCCTCGGTCGGCCGGACGTGGGCGACCGCCCCGCAGCCCTCGCGCCGGAGGCGGGGGCGGAGCCACTCGTCGGCCCGTGCACCGCGAGCGCCGAGGCCGCGGGCGTCCAGGCGGGGATGCGGCTCTCGGAGGCGCTCGCGATGTGCCCCGCCCTCATCCTCGTCGAGCAGGACCAGGCGGGGACGGAGGCGGCGTGGGAGGGAGTCCTTCGCCGCCTCGAGGGCGCCGGGTTCGTGGTCGAGTCGCCTGAGCCGGGCTGTGCGTACGTCGACACGACGGGCCTCGAGCGGCTCGCCGGCGGTCTCCAGGCGGTGCTCCGCCGAGCGCTCGACGCGGTCGGTCCGGCGTGGCAGCCGCGGGTGGGCGCCGCGACTCGCCGCTTCACGGCGCTCGCGGCAGCGAGCGTCGCGCCCCCGAATCGAGCCGTCGTCGTGGACGACGAGGAGAGCGCGCTCTTCCTCGAGCCGCTCCCACTCGATCTCCTCTCCTTGACGCCCGACCACCGGCGTGAGGTTTCCCAGCTCGGGATCAAGCGGCTCGGCGACCTTGCCCGCCTCCCGCAGGCGTCGGTCGCGGATCGGCTCGGTCCCGAGGGGGAGGAGGCATGGCAGATCGTGAGCGGGGGGACGGGGGGGCGCGTGCACGGCCGGCACCCGTCCGTCGAGATCGCCGAGGAGCTCGAGTTCCCTGAGGCGGTCGCGAACGAGCTCACGCTCGCCCGGGCGCTCGCAGCGCTCGTCGACCGGCTGCTCGCGCGGCGCGAGCGCGCCGGCCGCGCGGCGCGCCGGCTCGCGCTGTCCGCGCGGCTCGTCGGCGGCGGGTCGTGGCGTCGCGCGCTCACCCTGCGCGAGCCGACGGCCGAGCCCGACCGTCTTCGCGCGGCGCTGACGCCGAGGCTCTCCGAGGTCTCGGCGCCCGTGCTCGCCCTCCGGCTCGAGCTCGGCGAGCTGACCGAGGCGGTGGGGAGGCAGACGGAGCTTGTCCGTCCGGGCGGGAGCCGCCTGCGCGAGCGGCTGAAGGAGGGGTTGCGGCAGGCGCGCGTGGGGGTGGGCCTCGACGCCGTCTGCACCGTCGTGGAGGTGGCGCCGTGGTCGCGCATCCCGGAGAGCCGCGCGATTCTCGTCCCGCGAGACGACTGAACGAGCCGCAAGGCGCCCTCGTCGTGACGCGCGGTCTCGGCGAGCACGCCGAGCCGGTGACCGTGAACCGGCTCGCCGTCGCGCGCATCCGGGAGGTGTGGCGCGTCGTTGACCGCTGGTGGACGGAGGAGCCGGTGCGGCGGCGCTACTTCGACGTCGTCCTCGAGAGCGGCCAGAACGCCGTCGTCTTCCGCGACGAGGAGCGCGGGGGCTGGTTCACGCAGCGGGCCTAGCCGGTGTGCGGGACGGGAGCGGTGGCGCGAGGCCATCCCGGCGAGGATCTCGGGGCCGGGCGCCACGGCGCGCGGCTCGCGCGCGAGATTCCCCCCGGGGACCCCCTGTCCGGGCCCCCTCGCGATCGAGCGTACCGCGGGCGAGCGAGCGCGTGGCGCACGGTTTGCGTCAGGTCCGTGCCGATTCCTCGCGGAGCGCCGTGACGGCGCCGCCCTTCGTCGAGCTCCACTGCCACAGCGCGTACTCCTTCCTCGACGGCGCGTCGCGGCCCGAGGAGCTCGTCCTCAAGGCAGCCGAGCTCGGCTACCCGGCCCTCGCGCTCACCGACCACGACGGCGTGTACGGGTCGCTCGAGTTCGCGCACGCGGCCAAGGCCTTCGGCGTGCGTCCGATCACGGGCGCGGAGGTCACGCTCACGGACGAGTCGCACGTGACCCTCCTCGTCGAGACACCGCAGGGGTACGCGAACCTGTGCCGCCTCCTGACCGAGGCACACAGGCGCAAGCGCCTCGAGCCGCGCCTCGACCCGGCGCGCCTGGAAGCGCTGAACGAGGGGCTCGTCTGCCTATCGGGGTGCGCCCGTCACGGTCTCGCCGTCCGCAACCCGAACGGGGCCGCTCGCCTCGCCCGCTCGCTCGGGCCCCGGCGCTTCTTTGTCGAGCTCCAGCGCCCGCTCGTTCGCGGGGACGCCCGCCGCAACGCGGCGCTTCGCGACTTCGCCTCCGCGCTCGGGCTCGAGACCGTGGCGACCGGCGACGCGCACGCGCACGATCGGGCGCGCGTCGCGCTCCAGGACGTCCTCGTCGCCGTCCGCCACCGCACCTCCCTCGAGGGCTGCGAGCGCGAACGGCGCGGAAACGACGAGTGCGCGCTCCTCGCGCCCGACGAGGTCGCCCTTCGCTTCCCGAACGACCGCGCTGCGATCGCGCGGACCGTCGAGCTCGCGGAGCGTCTCGAGTTCGACCTGACCGCCGAGCTCGGCTACCGCTACCCCGACTTCTCCGACGGCGCGGATCCGGCCGACGTCCAGCTCGCGCGCGTCTGCGAGCGCGCCTTCGCCGAGCGCTACCGGGGAGCGCGCAGGGGGCATCGAGAGCGGGCGCACGCGCGCCTTCGCGAGGAGCTCGCCCTCATCGCAGAGCTCGGGCTCTCCGGGTTCTTCCTCCTCCACTGGGAGGTCCTCGAGCTCGCGCGCGAGGTCGCGGACGAGGTGCGCGGCCCCGGCTCGCCGCGCCATCTGCTCCCGCCCGGCCGCGGCCGCGGGAGCTCCGTCGGCTCGATCGTGTGCTACCTGACCGGCCTCTCGCACGTCGACCCGGTCGCCGCCGACCTCGCGCTGGGGCGCTTCCTGAACCGCGAGCTCGTCTCCGTCCCGGACATCGACCTGGACTTCCCGCGCGACATCCGCGAGAAGCTGATCGTGGCCGTGTGCGAGCGCTACGGCCGGGAGCACTCGGCGCTCGTCGCGAGCTTCGCCACCTACCGGGCCCGCGGCGCCATCCGCGACGTGGGCAAGGCGCTCGGCCTTCCCCAGGCCGAGCTGGAGCGGCTCGCCCGCGTCTCGGACGGCTGGAACGCGCGCAGGGTCGCCGAGGAGATGGCGCTCCTCCCGGAGGGCGAGCGGCGGCGCCGGTCGCCGCGCTGGCGCGCGTTCGCCGAGCTCTGCGCCGAGATCGCGGGCCTGCCGCGCCACCTCACGCAGCACCCCCGCGGGATGGTCAACTACACGCGGCCGCTCTACGAGCTCGTCCCGATCGAGCCCGCCGCGATGGAGGGGCGCCAGCTCTGCCAGTGGGACAAGGACTCGTGCTCGGACGCCGGCTTCCTCAAGATCGACCTGCTCGGGCTGGGGATGCTCTCCGCGGTCGAGGAGTGCGTCGACCAGGTCGTCCGCCTGCGCGGCGAGAGGATCGACCTCTCGCGGATCCCGCTCGACGACGGCGCCGTGTACCGCGAGATCCAGGAGGCGGACACGGTGGGCCTCTTCCAGATCGAGAGCCGCGCGCAGATGCAGAGCCTCATGCGCACGCGTCCCGAGAACCTCGACGACCTCACGGTCCAGGTCTCCCTCGTCCGGCCGGGCCCGATCCAGGGAAAGTCCGTCCACCCGTACGTCGAACGGCGGCAGCACCTGCGCGACGACCCGGAGTACGTCCCCCCGTACGACCACCCCTCGCTGGCCGAGCCGCTGCGCGAGACGCTCGGGACGATCATCT
>JACVSB010000343.1 GCA_014534155.1 Thermoleophilia bacterium | reverse complement strand
CGGATCGGCGGGCGCAAAGCGACGGCCGCGGCGCTGTCCCGCGCGGCGCGCGCTGTCGCGTGCAGGCCTACGCGCGCGCGGCGGCGCGCTTGCGGTTCGGGAAGTGGATCGCGCGGCCGAGCGCGAGGAGGCCTGCTTCCTTGATCGCCTCCGAGAGCGTCGGATGGGCGGTCATCCCGTCCGCGATCGTCTCCACCGTCGACTCGGCGTCCAGGGCGACGACGCCGGCCTCGATCAGGTCGGTCACGTGGGGGCCGACCATGACGAGCCCGAGGAGCTCGCCGTAGCGCGTCTCGTGGATCGACTTCACCCAGCCCACCGTCTCGTTCTGCATGACGGCACGCCCGTTCGCAGACCAGGGGAACATCCCGGTGGCCACCTCGTCGCCGTGCTGCTCGCGGGCCTCCTGCTCCGTGAGCCCGACGCCGGCGACCTCCGGGTCGGTGTAGATCGGGCGCGGGACGCCGCGGTTGTCCACGACCGCCTCGTGGCCGAGGGCGTTCTCGGCCGCCACCTCGCCCTCCCGGAACGCCGTGTGCGCGAGCTGCCAGTACCCGGCGCAGTCGCCCACGGCGTAGATGTGCGGGACCGTCGTCCGCCGGTGCTCGTCGGCCGCGATGCCCTTGCGCCGGTCGAGCTCGACCCCGATCTCCTCCAGGCCGAGGCCCTCGACGAGCGGCCCCCGCCCGGTCGCGACGAGCATGAGGTCGCACTCGACCGTCTCCCCCTCGCCGAAGTGGACGGTCAGCGCCTCGCCCGTGTCCTCGACTCGCGAGCACGTCTTCTCCAGGTGGAGCGTGATCCCGCGCTTGCGAAAGGCCTTGGCGAGCTCCTTCTGGGCGTCCGCGTCCTCGGCGGGGATGAGCGTGGGCAGCATCTCGATCACGCTCACCTCGCTGCCGAAGCGCCGGAGGATGGAGGCGAACTCGCACCCGATGATCCCGCCGCCGAGGATGACGAGGCGACCGGGCACCTCGGTCTGGGCCAGGAGGCCCGTCGAGTCGACGCAGCGCGGGGAGTCGAGGCCCTCTATCGGCGGGCGCAGGGGAAACGAGCCCGTGGCCACGACCGCCGAGCGGAAGGTGACGTCCTCCCCGCCCTCGACGGCGATCGTGTTCGCGTCGCGGAAGCGCCCGACGCCCTTCACCCACTCGACCCCGTTCGCCTTGAAGAGGCTCGCGACGCCGCGGGTCATCTGCTTGACGACGGCGGCCTTCCACTCGTTCGCCTTCGGGAGGTCGAGCTCGGGAGTGCCCACGTTGACGCCGAACTTGGCGAAGCTCTCCTCCGCCTCCTTGAGTGCGAAAGCGGTCTGCACCCACGCCTTGGTCGGGATGCAGCCGACGCGCAGGCACGTGCCGCCGAGCTCCTCCTCCTTCTCGATGCAGACGGTCTTCGCGCCGAGCTGCGCGGCTCGGATGGCAGCGGTGTAGCCGCCCGGCCCACCGCCGAGGACGGCGACGTCCGTCTCCATTGCGCCTCCCCTGTCGCTGGCTAGAGCGATCCTAGCG
>JACVSB010000291.1 GCA_014534155.1 Thermoleophilia bacterium | reverse complement strand
GCCCGGGGTGATCGACCCACTCGCACGTCACCTGGCCCGTCGCGACGAACTCGCCGTGCTTCCGGAGCCTCCCCCAGAGCATGCGCTCGAGGTCGTCGGTCACGAGCTCGCTTCGCTCGACCCAACGCTCCGCGGTCGCCCGGTGCATCACCTGGACGAGCTGGAGCGCGAAGCCTTCCGCGCGCTCGCGCGCCGCGCGATTGTAGTGGTGGCGAACGCCCGAATACGCGAGCGGCGCGTCGGGGCTCGCCTCGAGGCGGTCGGCGAGCGAGACGAGGTGGTCGACGTAGTAGACGTCGTCGTCGGGCAGGTAGGCGACGAGCTCACCTTCCGCCAGCGTGAGCCCGCGGTTGAGCGCGGCGCCGAGGCCGAGGTTTCGCTCGAGCCGGTCGTACCGGATGCGCTGGTCGTCGAGGTACGGCTCGACGGCCGCCGGCGTGGCGTCCGCGGACCCGTCGTCGACGACGACGAGCTCCCAGTCCTCGAGCGTCTGGGCGAACACGCTTTCGATTGCGCGGGGGATGAACGCCGCCCGCTCGAACGTCGGCATGAGGACGGATACCCGCGGCATCGTCTACTACTACTACTCTCGCACCCGATGGAGCCGACCGCTAACCACGCACCGGTCGCGGGCGTCCGCAAGATCGCCGTCCTCCGCGCGAACAGCCTGGGGGACTTCGTCTTCACGCTCCCGGCCCTCTCCGCGCTGCGGTCCGCCTACCCGGATGCCGAGATCGTCCTCCTTGCTCGCGAGTGGCACCGGGCGTTCCTCACGGAGCGTCCGGGCCCGTTCGACCGCATCGTCCCGATCCCCTCCGTTCCCGGCGTCACCCAGGCGGCGCACGAGCCCGCCGACGAGGACGAGCTCGCGCGCTTCTTCGCCGCGATGAGGGCGGAAGAGTTCGACCTCGCGGTCCAGCTCCACGGCGGCGGCGCCTACTCGAACCCCTTCGTCGCCGAGCTCGGCGCGGGGGTCACCGTGGGACTGCGCGCAGCGGGAGCGCGGGAGCTCGACCGCTGCGTGCCGTACGTCTACTACCACCACGAGGTTCTCCGTTACCTCGAGGTCGTCTCGCTCGTCGGCGCCCGAGCTCCCGCCATCGATCCGACGCTCGCCGTGACGGAGCGCGACCTCGCCGAGGCGCGCTCGGTCGTCAGCGACCGGCGGCGCCCGCTCGTCGCGCTCCATCCAGGCGCCGCCGATCCGCGCCGCCGCTGGCCGCCGGAACGGTTCGCCGCGGTGGGGGATGCGCTTGCGCGCGCGGGCGCCGACGTCCTCGTCACCGGCATCGAGGACGAGCGGGAGCTCGTCGACTCCGTCGTCCGCGCGATGGAGGAGGAGGCGCGCCCGCTCGCCGGCCGGCTCAGCCTCCGGGGCCTCGCAGGGCTCCTCGCGCGATGTGCCGTCGTGGTGTCGAACGACACCGGGCCGCTTCATCTCGCTCGGGCCGTCGGCGCGGCGACGGTCGGGATCTACTGGTGCGGAAACATGATCAACGGCGGGCCGCTCACGCGCTCCCGCCACCGCGCGCTTCTCTCCTGGACGGTCCGCTGCCCGGTGTGCGGCGCGGACGCCGCTTACGTGAGCGACGCGCCCGGAGGTCAGCGAGAGCGGTGCCCGCACGACCCCTCCTTCGTCGCGGAGGTGCCCGTCGCAGACGTCCGCTTCGCCGCTCTCGAGCTCCTGGCGCCCGATTCGGGGGGAAGCGACGAGGAGAGAGACCGGGTCTGGGAGCAAGTGGCATGACGCCGAGCGTCCCCGCCCTGCTCGACTCCTTCCGGGAGCTCACCGTGCTCGTGCTCGGCGACGCCATGCTCGACAGCTACATCCAGGGGCCCGCGCCGACCCTCTCCCGGGAGGCGCCCGTGCCCGTCGTCAAGGTCGAGTCCCGCCGCGACGTCCCGGGCGGCGCGGCGAACACCGCCGCGAACGTCCGCCATCTCGGCGCCGCGGCCATCCTCCTCTCGGTCGTCGGCGACGACGGAGAGGGCGCGCTCCTGCGCTCGGCGCTCGAGGACTGCGGCGTCGCG
>JACVSB010000353.1 GCA_014534155.1 Thermoleophilia bacterium | reverse complement strand
CCTCCTCCCCACGATCGCCGTCGTGGCCACGCAGACCGGGTACCTGATCGGAGGGCTCGTCGCGATCGAGGTCATCTTCAACTACCAGGGGATCGGCCGGCTCATCTTCGACGCTGCCCGGGCGAAGGACTTCCCCATGCTCCAGAGCGCCGTGCTCGTCGTCGGCATCGTCTACCTCGTGGCCACGCTGCTCGCCGACCTTGCCTACTCCCTCCTGAACCCGCGCATTCGCTTCGCCGCCGAGACGTGAGCGTCGCGCCCACCCACGACCCGCTCGCGATCACGCCGCTCCCGGAGCGCGGGGACGAGGGGCGCGCGGCCCGCCGGGAGCGGATCCGCCTCATCCTGCGCTCGAAGACCTTCGTCGCCGGCGCGCTCGTCCTCGGCTTCTGGGTCTTCTGCGCCGTGTTCGGGCACGTGATCGCGCCGAAGGACCCCTTCGCGAGCGACCCCCTGACGAGCCTGCGCGCCCCCTCCGGCGAGCACTGGTTCGGCACCGACCGCCTCGGGCGCGACGTCTTCTCGCGCGTCATCGCCGGCTCGCGCGACATCCTCGTCGTCGCCCCCCTCGCGACGCTCCTCGGGACGGCGCTGGGGACGGTCCTCGGGCTCGTCACCGGCTACTTCCGGCGTCTCGTCGACGACGTGATCATGCGCCTCGTCGACGCCGTCCTCGCCATCCCGCTCGTGATCATGGGCCTCCTCGTCCTCGTCGCTGTGGGGCCGTCGAAAACGGCCGTCATCGTCACCATCGGGATCGTCTTCGCGCCGATCATCGCGCGCACTGTCCGCGCCGCCGTCCTCGCCGAGGGCCAGCTCGAGTACGTGCAGGCGGCGCGCCTGCGCAACGAGCGCGCGCCCTACATCATGTTCGCGGAGATCCTGCCGAACGTCCTCGCACCGATCGTCGTGGAGTTCACCGTCCGGCTCGGCTACGCCATCTTCGTGATCGCGACGCTCTCCTTCCTCGGGCTCGGCATTCCGCCGCCGGCGCCGGACTGGGGGCTGCAGATCTTCGAGCACTACGGGCTCATCTCCGGCGGGTTCTGGTGGACTGTCCTCTTTCCCTCCCTCGCGATCGCGACCCTCGTCGTCGGCGTCAACCTGCTCGCGGACGGCCTCACCCAGGCCTTCGAGCGCTAGCCCGTGGCCACGACCGTCGCAACCGCGCCCGCGCTCGACCTCCGCGATCTCGACGTCGCTTACCGCGTCCGCGGGAACTGGCGCCAGGTCCTGCGGGAGGTCTCGTTCCAGATCGCGCCGGGCGAGTCGTTCGGGCTCGTGGGCGAGTCGGGCTGCGGCAAGTCGACGGCGGCCTTCGCCGTCATGCGCTACCTACCCCGGAACGGCCGCGTGACGAAGGGCTCGATCCACGTCGGGGGGCGCGACCTCCTTGCCATGAGCGAGCGCGACGTCTGCCGCCTCCGCGCAAGCGAGGT
>JACVSB010000315.1 GCA_014534155.1 Thermoleophilia bacterium | reverse complement strand
GATCGGAACGCCGGCGAGGTAGCAAACGTATGCGGGCGGAAGCGGTGACTGCGAGAAGCTCGTCAGGAAGAAGGCGGCGTCGAAGCCGCGTGCGGCGATCTCGCCGACGAGCTCGAGCTCGTGTTCGGCATCGTGCGGCAGCCGGCCGTGCACGTCCTGCCAGAGCACGCGACGGACGAAGACCCTGTCCAGCCACGGGCGAAGCAGCGGCGCCGCTGCGCTCCCGGCCGGCGAGGCCAGCAAGGTGATGCGCGCGCCGGGCGCGGCGGCGCGCAGCGCCTTCAGCACCGGCGCCGCGAGGACGACGTCCCCTATGTTGTCGGGCCTGACGACGAGAATGTTCCGCAGCTCGTGCCAGCGCTCACCCTGCAACCCGCGCCTCCTCCCCCAGCAGGCTCTCGGCCTCGGCCAGCACTCCCTCGGGGCGCGCGAGCGTGGCGGCCACGGCCCGGTGGCGGCGACCATCGAGAGGCGCCCAGCGCGCCGCGTCGGACACCGTGAAGACGACGACGCTGGGAACGCGGAGCGCGGCGGCGACGTGCGAGATCCCCGTGTCGTTGGAGACGAGCAGGCGCGCGCCGGCGAGCAGCGCGCCGAGGGCGCCGAGACTCGTCTTGCCGGCCAAGTCGAGCGCGGGAGCGCGCATCGCCGCTGCGACCCGGCCCGTGAGGTTGCCCTCGCCCTCCGTACCCGTCAAGACGACCCGGAGCCCTCGGCGCGCGAGCCCGTCCGCCACCGTCGCGAAGCCCTGGGGGCTCCACCGGCGGGACTCGAGTCGCGCACCGGGATGGATGCACACGTAGGAGTACGGGCTGAGCCGATTCGCCTCGCAAACCGTCGCGAGCGCCGCTCGGTCGCGCGCGCCGAGCGGAAACTCGAGCTCCTCCCCGGCGGTCGGCAAGCCGAGAAACTCGATCAGGCGAAGCAGCCGGCGTGGCTCGGGGCCGGTCTCCGGGTAGGCGAGGAAGAGTTCCGGATCGGGGCAGAAGCCGCCGGGGCGGTAGAACCCCGCCGTCCTGCGCCCGCCGAGCAACAGCGCGAGCGGGTTCGTCACCTCGCCGCTTCCGTGAAGCTGGACGACGAGGTCGAAGTCGCGCGCCTGCGCGTCGGCGAAGAAGGAGGGAAGCGCGGCGACGTCGGGCACGCGTTCGGGCAAGCCGGGATAGCCGGGCAGCTCGAGAAAGCCGTCGAGGTACGCGGGGAACCGCTCCGAGAACTCGCGCGCCCACCCGAGCGCCACGAGGGTGATCTCGGCCGCGGGAAGGCCGCCGCGGAGGGCGCGAAGCGCCGGCACGGCGCAGAGGAGATCGCCGAGCTGGAGGGCGCGCAGCACGGCCACACGCCGCGGGCGAAGCTCGAGCGCGCGGGACGCGATCGGCTGCACCCGTCCTCCCTCTTCCCCGCTCGGTGCGCCTGCACGTGCGAGGCCCAGCGAGCGCCGAACCCGCCGCCGCCCGGCCGCCGAGGGCTCCCGCCCGCGCTCGAGAAGCTCGAGCGCGGGCGCGGCGACCTCCGCGACCCCGACGTCCGCGACGAAGGACGCTCTGTGCCGGCAGGTCGTTCCGCCCGTCCGTGCCGGCCACGTGTCCCTCGTGCAGTCCACTCCGCAGACCGGGCAGTGGATGCGCCACGAGATCGCGGGGCGATGACGGGCGCGGGTGACGGGGCCGGCGTTGACGAGGTTGCCGCACCAGTAGATGCCGACCGTGGGCGCATCCACTGCCTCGGCG
>JACVSB010000143.1 GCA_014534155.1 Thermoleophilia bacterium | reverse complement strand
AGGCGGCTTCTCATCGTGCTCGCGCCTCGACCTCGCGCAGGGCGCGGCGCGCGACGGCTTCGCTCCGCGCACCGACGCCCCAGCGCGCCTCGAGCCGGCGGTCGAGCGCGACGAGGACCCGAAGCGCCTCGGCGCCCCCGCTCCATCCGAACCGCGCCCCGGTCACCACCCAGGCGTGCTGGTAGAGCCAGTGACGGACGAGCGCGCGAGTCGGCCGCGGCGCCCCGTCCAGCCTCTCCGCCAGGCGGTGCGCGCGTTCCGGAAGCGGGAGCTCGTCCAGCGGCTCCGGCGGGGCTCCCGGAACGCGGAACGCGGGCTTCCGCGTCCGTGCAGCTCCTGTCGACCGCGTGTCCGCCTGGCGGTCGGCGCGCTCCCCCGGCGCTCGGTCATCGCCAGACGGGTTCCCGCTGGGGGGACGCCTCGCGGGACGGGGCACCGCGGGCACCGCCTGCCCCGCGCCTCCGCCGTCGGCGACAGTCGCGGTCCCCGCATAGGGGGAGACGTCCTCGGGAATGCCCTGCTCGTCCTCGCCCGGCGCCCGCACGAGGCGCAGGACGACTGTGGGAGAGCCGTTGTCCAGGACGCGCGTGTTCGGCGCCGGATCCTGCTGGGCGACGACGTTTGCGGCGTAGCCGCGGATGCTCCCCTCGACGCGCCACGCGAAGCCGGCGTCGTCGAGGATCCCCTTCGCGAACACGAACGCCTGCCGACGGACGTCGGGGACGGAGAGCGTCCGGCCACGAGCGGGCGCCTCGCCTGCAGACTCCTCGACGCTGGATTCCGACGGAGACGCGGCAAGCGTGAGCGTGGACGTCGCGAGGCCGCCGACGACGGCCAGGGCGGCAACGCGGAGAAGGGTTGCATGCAGCGGCCGAGCCATCTCCGTCAGCATCGGCAGCCCCGGCCGGGACGGGATCCCCGTTCGGGGGGTGTGCCCCGCTCGGGCTAGGAGCCGAAGCCGAGAGCCGGCGTCGCCTCGACCACGCGGAAGACGGGCTTGCGCGGCGCGACCGGCGCGAGCGCAGGGCGCACAGCAGCCGCTGCGGGGGCGGCGCCCTGCCAGCGGAAGGCGACACCGGCGAACGCCTGGAACCACGGTTCCTGCTGCGGGAACGCGTCCGGCGGCGTCCGCTGGAGGTGGAGGTGAGGGCCGGTGGCGTTCCCCGTCGAGCCGACGAGCCCGATGGAGGCGCCTGCGGACACGGGGGTCCCCGGCGCGAGCGAGCGCTCGAGGTAGCTCAGGTGGCAGTAGAGGTAGGTCGTGCCGTCGCGCACGCGGAGCGTGGCGCCGATCCCGCAGCGCCCGGAGGGCGACGGGAGAATCGCCTCGATCACGCCGTCGGCGAGCGCGTAGACGGGCGAGCCTTCGGGGGCTGCGATGTCGGCGGCCGGGTAGTCGTGATGTCCTGCGGGCACGGAGACCGCGGCCGGGCCGCCTCCGACGGGGAAGACGTGGTCGCCGGCGAAGGCGACCGCGTCGTCGCCGCTCGTGGCGGGCGCGAAGAACGTGATGCTCGCGGGGGGCGCGGCCGCCTCGTCCCGCAGCCGCTCCAGCGCGTCGATCGAGTCCGAGAGGCGACGGTCGGCGCGCGCAATTCCGTCCACCGCGACCTCGCGCGCGCGCACGAGACGCGTCACCCGGCGCTCCATCTCCTGGAACTCCGAGTCGGAGAGCCGCGGGTCGCCGGCGCGCTGCTCGGCCTCTAGCACCCGCACGTCGAGGCGTTCCAGCCGCGACTCGACGCGAAGGAGCTCGCGCTGCCTCGCCGCCACGAGTCGGCGTGCCGCCTCGAGACGACGGTCGATCGCATCGACGGAGAAAACGGGCTCGGTGGCATCCGCCGGCGGCGAGACGGGAGCGGTTCCGAACGAGGGCGGGAGCGACTCGAAGCCCCCTCCGCCCGCGAAGACGCGGGCCAGCTCGAGCACGGACTCCACGTACCACTCGGCGTGGTTGTAGGCGTAGATCGCACGGCGCAGGTCGTCTCCGGCGCCGGCGGCCGCGAGGTAGCGTGCCGCGGCGTAGATCGCGTCCTCGGCGTTCCAGGGGTCCGCGATGCCGTCCCCGTTTGCGTCGACCCCCCAGCGCATCCACGTGGAGGGAAGGAACTGCATCCACCCCACGGCTCCGGCGGAGCTCGGGCCCATGTTCCTCCCGAAGTCCGACTCGATCTTGTTGATCGCCGCCAGCACCTCCCACGGCACCCCGTACGCCGATCCCGCCGAGCGCCAGAGCGCGAGAAGCTCGTCGTACGAGCGCCGGTCGGGGTACGCGGGCGGGACGGAGATCGAGGCCGGGACGACGATCGCGCCCGCTCCGTTCGGGGCGCGATGGGTGGGGAGGGCGAGTGCGCCCTCGGCCGCCGCGAGCGCGGCGAGGGCGACTGCAGCGAGGGCCAGGGCCGACGCGCGGGGGAGTCTCACGGCCCGTACCCGAAGAGGTCGCCGCTTCCGCCCGGCCCGTTCGCGCCGAGGCCGATGTCCCCGACCTCGACGGCAAGGCCAGTGCCGGTCTCGGCGACGCGCTTCCGGCGCAGCGCGCGCTCGAGCTCGAGCTCGAAGTCGTGGCGCACGGTCGCCGCGCTCGAGGCCGTCTCGATGTCCGCCACCTCAGCGAGCACGAGCTCGACCAGGTGCTGCGAGAAGCTCTGCATCTGGTGGAAGCTTCCTTCCTCGATCGCGTCGGTGATGCCGTCCGTCTTCATCGGGTCGCGGATCAGGTCGGCGATTCTCGCGGTGTTGACCATGACCTCGACGGCCGCCACGCGGCCGCCGCCGACGCGCGGAAGAAGGCGCTGGCTGACGACGCCGCGCAGGACGGAGGCGACGACCTGGCGGACGACCGCCTGCTTCGCCACCGGGAAGAACTCGATCAGCCGGCCGACGGTCTCGCTCGCGTCGATCGTGTGCATCGTGGAGAGGACGAAGTGACCCGACTCGGCTGCGTGGAGCGCAGCCTGCGCGGACTCCTCGTCCCGCAGCTCGCCGATCAGGATCACGTCGGGATCCTGACGCAGGACGCGCCGGAGGGCGCCCAGGTAGGACTCCGTGTCCACGCCGACCTCGCGCTGGTTCACGATGCAGCGACGGTCGTCGTGGACGATCTCGATCGGATCCTCGATCGTGACGATGTGCTGCTCCCGGCTCCTGTTGATGCGGTCGATCATGGCAGCGAGCGTCGTCGACTTCCCGGAGCCCGTCGCTCCCGTCACGAGGACGAGGCCGAGGCGCTCGTCGGCGAGCTTCTGCACGCCGGGCGGAAGCCCGAGGCTCTCGAGGGTGGGGACGTTGGAAGGAACGTGTCGGAGTGCGAACGAGATCGAGCCGCGCTGGCGAAAGCCGTTGACGCGGAAGCGACCGACGCCGTCGGCGACGTACGAGGTGTCGAGCTCGCCCGTGACCTCGAAGTGCTCCCGCTTGCGCGGCGTCGCCTCCGTTACGCGCGCGAGGATGCCCTCGAGGTCCTCCTCCGTGAGGTCGGCGCCCGCGAGCGCGACGAGCGCGCCGTTCACGCGCGCGCGCGGCGGCCCGCTCACCTTCAGGTGGATGTCGCTTCCGCCGCACTCCAGGGCATGCGCGAGCACGCTGTCCAGCTCCATTGCCCCGCGAGCATCGGCGGGGGCGGAAGCGGCCTTGACCCACCATTCGAGCGATGTACTCCGCTACGATGGCCGCCCGCGAGGGGGAGTTCCCGAGTGGCCAAAGGGGACCGGCTGTAAACCGGTTGGCTCCGCCTTCGGAGGTTCGAATCCTCCCTCCCCCACCTTTCCCTGAGCGGCGCCCCACCTTTCCCTGAGCGCCGCCCGCAGCTCGCAAACGGCGAGCTCCCCTCGGCTCTCAGGGGGATCTGCCGGCTAGCGGCGGTCGATCACCGCGAAGGGGCCGAAGCGCGCCTTCTCGTGGCCCTCGCGGCTTCGCCGGGCGAGCAGGCGCATCGTCGCCCCGATCCCGCCCGCGAGCACGAAGCCCGCGCCGAGCGCGGCAGCCGCCACAACCGGGAGGTTGGCGCGGAGCTTCGCGGCTACGTCCGTGGCCTCGCCGATCTCCTCCCGCAGGCCCTCGACGGCCGAGGCGAGCTGCTCTCGCTCCTCCGCGAGATCGCGGCGAACGTCCGCTGTGCTGCGGCTGTTACGCGCCATTGCCTCGCAGCGCCGCCTGGGTCGCCTTCGCCTCTTGGATCGCCTGCTCCGGTACGGGCGGCGTCCCGCGCTTGATCCGGTTCATCCCGACGAGCCCGAGCACGAGCGAGATGAGGAGCAGGCCGGCAAAGACGATGAGGAGCGCGAGCCAGACGTCGAGGAAGATCGCGAGCACCGCCGCGATCGTGGCGAGGCCGAACCCCAGGGCGAAGAGCGCGAAGAGGGCGGCGCCGACGGCGAGCCCGATCCCGACCCCGAGGTTCGCGATCTTGCGCTTCAGCTCGAGCGCCGCGAGCTCGAGCTCGAGGCGCACGACGGCGCTCGCGTGCTCGGCGACCTGGCGGACGGCGCCGCCCACGCTCTGCTCGCTCGACGCTCCGTTGGTCGCCTGAGGCTCAGTCATGTTTGGGATGCGCGTGTCCGCGCCAGTCGATCACCTTCGCGAGGAGGAACCCGATCGCGAGCGCGGCACCGACGACGAGGAAGGGGTTCGGCCCCGAGCCCGGTGCCTTCGGCCGCTTGCCGTGCTGCGGGCCCGCGGGCGCGAGCGGAGCCGCCGGCCCCGGCTCGCCATCGGTCGGCACTTCGCCACGCGCGCGCGCGGCGATGAGGCTCGGCTTCAGCTTGCGCAGGAAGGCTGCGTCCTCGGCCAGCTCGTGCGCGAGCTTCTCGCTCACGCCGCCGCGCGCCGCCATCTCGCGCGCAAGCTCCTGGAGCCGCTCGGCACCCCGCTCGACGAGCTCGTCCCCGCGGTTCATCGCCTGCGCGGTGGATCTTCGCCGGTCGCGACCCGCCAGACACCCGACGCCGCCCGCCGCGCCACGAGTGTCGCAGCGGCGCCGAAGCCGGCGAAGAGAACGTTCCAGAGGAGCTTCCGCAGCATGGGAGGACGTTACCAAGGGAGGCGCGGAGCGAAACGCGACCCGCGACCGGGCCCCGGCTACCATGCCGCGCAGCGCCCTCTTAGCTCAGT
>JACVSB010000398.1 GCA_014534155.1 Thermoleophilia bacterium | reverse complement strand
CCGGCTCTCACTCGACCGTAAAGCCGTGGAGGCCCTCGGGCGGCTCCTCGCTCACCTCGAGCCGCTCCACGGAGGCGCCGCGCGGGCCCTCGCGGCAGAGCTCGACGACCCGCTCCACCGCCGCCGACTCTCCCTCGAAGACGGCTTCCACCGTCCCGTCGGGCCGGTTTCGCGCCCAGCCGGCGACGCCGTTTGCCTCCGCGGCTCGCCGGGTCGTCTCGCGGTAGAAGACGCCCTGGACCCGTCCGTGGGCGACGACGCGGCGCCTGATCACGCGGTCGCGACCCGGTAGCGGGCGAACCAGGGCACGATCAGCACGGCGAGCGCGAGCGTGAAGGCGGACGCGAGCAGGAAGGGCGCGCGCGTGCTCTCGTGGAAGAGCGGGAGGTAGATGAGCGGCGCCACGGCGATGCCCGCGAACTTGAAGGCGCTGAAGGCCGAGATCGCTCCGGCCCGGTTGCCCGGGAACGACTCCACGGCAATCGTGTTCAGGCTCGCCCAGACGAACGTCCCCGCGCACCCGATCGCGACCCAGACGAGGCCGAGCGCCCACGCGGTCGGCGCGAAGGCGAGGGCGAGAACGAGGGCCGCGCAGCAGATCGTGCCCGCGAGCGCGGTCGGCGCACGCCCGACCCGGTCGACCACCGATCCAGCGAGCCGCCCCAGGAAGATGCCGCCCAGCCCGTACCCGGCGACGAGGATCCCGCGCGCGCCGGAGCCGAGGCCGAACTCCTCGTCGGCGACGAGCACGACGACGAACCCGATCGCCGTGAAGCCGAGGTAGCCGAGCAGAGCCTTGGCCGAGAGCAGGGCGATCCACCGGTTCAGGAGGCCGCGGAGCGTCGCCCGTCCGGTTCCCGTCTGCTCGAACGAGCCGAGCGTCCGTCGCGGGAGGGCGAGCGCGACTGCGGCGACCGAGACGACGACGAAGGCGAACCGCCAGGAGACCTCGCCGAGCCCGCCCGCGATGGCAGGAGCGAGGGTGAACCCAGCCGTTTGCCAGGCGG
>JACVSB010000258.1 GCA_014534155.1 Thermoleophilia bacterium | reverse complement strand
GAGCGCGAGCGCCGCGCTCGCGACGCCGATCGTTGCCAGTCGACGCTTCGCCGGTAGACCCCCTGGGCGGCCGAGTGCCACCTCTCAGAGTGCCGACCGACGACGGGCCGCGTCAATCTCGGTAACGCGGCGGCCCGTCCTCCACAAGGCTCATCCTTCGGCGGCCGCGACCGGCGCTAGACGGACATCCGTGCGGCGGCGACCGCGGCCTGCCCGTAGCTGACGCCGGCGTCGTTCGGCGGGACGAGGCGGTGCGCGAGGACGTGGAAGCCGCGCCGCTCGAGCTCGCGCGCCGTTGCCGAGAGGAGACGGAGGTTCTGGAAGGTCCCTCCGGAGAGGACGACGAGCCGCGGAGACTCGGCTTCCGCGACGGCTTCGGCGGCCGCGACGGCGAGCGTCTCGTGGAATGCGGCGGCGGTCGCGGCGCGCGGGCGTCCCGCATCGAGGTCGTCGTAGACGGCGCGGGCGAGTGCGGCGCCGTCACCGAAGCGCCAGGCGTACGGCTCGGCCGGAACGTCGCCTGCGAGCTCTTCGAGCTCGATCGCGGCCTGGCCCTCGTACGTCACGTGCTCGCGCACGCCGAGGAGGGCGGCGATCGCGTCGAAGAGGCGGCCCATGCCCGCCGAGAGGGGTGCGTTCACGTCCAGGACGGGCCGGACCGCCGGCCAGCGCTCGAAGGGGACGGGGCGGTCGGCGTGCTCGAGGTGGACGGCCGCCACCCGCCACGGCTCCCGGATCGCCGCCTCGCCTCCGGGCAGGGGGACGGGCTCGAGGTGCGTGACCCGCTCGAAACCCCGGAGGTCGCAGCGCAGGAGCTCGCTGCCCCAGAGCGTCCCGTCGGTCCCGTATCCCGTCCCGTCGAAGACGAGCGCGAGCGCGGGGCCCTGCTCGCCGTGCTCCGCGAGACACGCCGCCGCGTGTGCGTGGTGGTGCTGGACTCCGACGAGCTCGGCGTCCTGCTCGCGCGCCCACTTGCTGGCGAGGTACTCCGGGTGGAGGTCGTGCGCGATCGCCTCGGGCTCGACCCCGAGCATGGCGAGGAAGAGCTCGAGATCGGTCCGGAACGCCCGGTAGGCCTCCGCCGTGTCCAGGTCGCCCAGGTGGGGGGAGACGAACGCCTCCTGGCCGCGCGCGACGCAGAACGTGGCCTTCAGCTCGGCGCCGGCTGCGACGACGGGTCGGCTCGCGAGAACGGGGAGCGGCAGCGGCGAGGGAACGTAGCCACGCGAGCGGCGGATCGGGAACTCGCGGCGGACGACCGAGTCCTCGCAGCGACGGCGAATCGGCCGGTCGTGCGAGAGGAAGGCGTCGGCGATCCCGCCGAGCCGCTCGCGGGCCTCGTCGTCCTCGACGGCGATGGGCTCGTCGGAGCGGTTTCCGCTCGTGAGCACGAGTGGCCCCGCGAAGTCGGCGGCCAGCAGATGGTGGAGCGGGGCGTACGGGAGCAGGAGGCCGAGCCAGCGCGTCCCGGGCGCGACGGAGGCGGCGACCCGTGCCCCCTCGCGCCGGCGGAGGAGCACGATCGGCCGGGCCCGCTCGCCCAGGAGGGCGAGCTCTGCCTCGTCGGCGTGGGCGAGCGCGCGCGGGTCGCTCGTCAGGACGGCGAACGGCTTCTCCTCCCGGTGCTTCCGCGCGCGCAGGCGTCGGACGGCGTCCTCGCTTCCAGCGTCGCAGGCGAGGTGGTAGCCGCCCAGGCCCTTGACCGCGAGGATCCGCCCGTTCCGCAAGAGATCCACGGCGTCCCCGAGCGGCAGCGAGAGGCGAGGGCCGCACGCGGGGCACGCGATCGCCTCGGCGTGGAAGCGGCGGTCGGCCGGATCTTCGTACTCACGCCGGCAGTCGGCGCAGAGCGGGAAGCTCCGCATGCTCGTGTTCGGGCGGTCGTAGGGGACGGCGTCGACGATCGTGAAGCGGGGCCCGCACTGTGTGCAGTTCAGGAACGGGTAGCGGTAGCGGCGGTCGCCGGGGTCGAAGAGCTCGCGCAGGCAGTCGTCACAGGTCGCGACGTCTGCGGGGACGAGGGCAGTGGCGGCCGTCGGTCTGCTCGCGGCGATCGCGAACCCGCGGGCACCGCCGGGCGGGAGGCGCTCGACCGTGACGGAGTGGACGCGGGCCAGCGCGGGCGCCTCCTCGCGCAGTGCGAGCCCGAACGCGTCCAGGCGCTCCTGCTCCCCTTCGGCCTCGACGACGACGCCGCCGCCGTCGTTCAGGACGAAGCCGGCGAGCCCGTGCCCGCGGGCGAGCCCGTACACGAACGGCCGGAAGCCGACGCCCTGCACGATGCCCGCGACCCGGTAGCGGCGGCGCTCCACGCTCCCTATGATCGCTCACCTACTTCCGCCCGGGAGGGACGCCGTTGTCTGCGCTCGACGAGCTGATCGCCCGCCTCGCGGAGAACGGCGGACCCGCGTTCGTCCTCGGCGTCGCGCTCCTTCTCGGGCTCCGGCACGCGACCGACCCCGACCAT
>JACVSB010000074.1 GCA_014534155.1 Thermoleophilia bacterium | reverse complement strand
GTTGCAGGAACGTGCAGCCCGCAAGCGCTCCGACGAGCGCGAGCCCGAACACGGCCCGTCCGAGCAAGCGGACGCGGTCAGTCACGTCCGAGCGCACGCGACCATTCTGGAGAGCGAGTGGCAGACGCGGTCCGGCTCCGGCGGACACCCGATCGGGATCAGAGCCGGAACCGTCGAGGCGCCCGGGATCTCTAGCCGATTGAGACGACGCGGGCGCGCCAAGCGCCCTTCGGGGCTTCGACCTCGACCTCGTCGCCGACGCGGGCCCCGAGGAGCGCCCGGCCGAGCGGCGAGTCGGAAGAGACCCCGCCGACGCTCGAGATCTCGATCTCCATCGTCTCGCCGTCGTCGCGCTCGATCGCGACGAGCGAGCCGACGGCGACCCGATCTCCCGCGGGCGGCGCCTCCACGACGACCGACCGTCGAAGGCGGTCCCGCAGGATCGTGATACGCCGTTCCAGGAGCCCCTGCTCGTTCTTCGCGGCGTGGTACTCGTAGTTCTCGGAGAGGTCGCCGAACGAGCGCGCGGTCCTGATCGCGTCCACGATCTCGGCGCGCGCCGGGCCCTCAAGCTCGGCGAGCTCCGCCTCGAGCCGGGCCCTCTGCGCCTCGGTCAGCTGCTCCGCGCGTTCCTGCATCGCGTCAGGCTACCGAGAAGTGTCCCCGAACTCCCCTTCGACACCGTTGGGAAGGCGAAGGTCGCGCTGCTGAAGGGAGCGAAGGGGCAGTGAGTGCCTGACGACGTGAACAGTGCCGAGACCTGGGACAGCAAGGCGATCACCGACCGCAGGAAGGCACTCGCGGAACTCGGACGCACGAAGGTCTGGGAGCGCTAGTGCCCCCGGCGTGAGTCGAACACGCGCACGCGGTTTAGGAAACCGCTGCTCTATCCACTGAGCTACGGGGGCGCCGGGAAAGGGTAGCTCCGAGGGTTACTCCTCCCCGGCTCGGGCGAGAATGGCGGCATGTCGGGCGACCTCGCCGCCCTCATCGAGCGGTTCTCGACCCTTCGCGTCGTCGTCGTAGGCGACGCGATGCTCGATACGTACTTCGTGGGCGAGTCGAGGAGGCTCTCGCAGGAGGCTCCGGTTCCGGTGGTGGCCGTCTCCTCGCGTCGCGACCTTCCGGGCGGCGCGGCGAACACGGCGGCGAACGCGCGAGCCCTCGGTGCGGACGTCTCGCTCGTCACGCTCGTCGGCGACGACCCCGAGGGCGCGCTGCTCAACCGCGTGCTCGCCGGGCTCGGGGTGGGAGGCGAGGGCCTCCTCGTCGAGCACGGCCGCCGAACGCTGACCAAGCACCGGGTGCTCTCGGGCGGCCACATGCTCCTCCGCTTCGACCAGGGGGACACCGCCGCGCCCGCGTCGGACGCCGCGCTCGTCTCGCGCCTCGTCGAGCTGGCGGACGGGGCGGATGCCATTCTCGTCTCCGACTACGCGTACGGCGTCGTCACCCCCGCCCTCGTCGCGGCGCTGGCCGACCTGCAGGCGGCAGCACCCCGCGTGCTCGTCGTCGACTCGAAGGACCTCCTCCGCTTCCGGCCGGTCGCGCCGACCGCCGTGAAGCCGAACTGGACGCAGGCCCTCGAGCTCCTCAGCGCGTCGGAGCGCGAGGGCGACCGCGGGCGGCGGATCGCAGAGCACGGCGACCGCCTTCTCGAGGCGACGGGTGCGGCGATCGCAGCGGTCACGCTGGACGCCGAGGGCGCGCTCGTCCTCGAGCGCGGCCGACCGGCGTACCGGACGTACGCGACGCACAGCCGAGACGCGCGCGCGATGGGCGCGGGCGACACCTTCGCCGCGGCGCTCACGCTCGCGCTCGCGGCGGGCGCCCACACGCCGGCCGCCGCCGAGCTCGCCTCCGCCGCGGCGGGGATCGTGGTCGGCAAGGACGGCACCTCAGTCTGCTCGGCGCCGGAGCTGCGGGAAGGCGTCGCCGGTCAGACGAAGGTGGTGAGCGAGCGCGCGGAGCTCGCGGCGCTCCTCGAGGTGCACCGCGAGCACGAGCGCCGGATCGTGTTCACGAACGGCGTCTTCGACATCCTGCACCGCGGTCACATCACGTACCTCTCGCGCGCGAAGGAGCTCGGCGACGTGCTCGTGGTGGGGTTGAACTCGGACGAGAGCGTCCGTCGTCTCAAGGGCCCGGAGCGGCCGGTCAACCCCCTCGAGGACCGCGCCCACGTCCTGGCCGCCCTCTCGGCAGTCGACCACATCGTCGGCTTCCACGAGGACACGCCCGCCGAGCTCATCCGCCAGGTGCGCCCGCACGTCTTCGTCAAGGGCGGCGACTACACGCGCGAGATGCTGCCGGAAGCCGCGCTCGTCGAGGAGCTCGGTGGGCGCGTGGAGCTCCTGCCGTACGTCGAAGACCGCTCGACGAGCGGGATCATCGACCGGATCCGCCAGGCCGAGCGCTCTGCCAGCCGCTGACATCCGGACGCTCGAGACGGAGCGGCTCCTCCTGCGCCCGCTCACGATCGCCGACCTCGGCCCGCTGCACGAGGTGTACGGCGACCGCGACGTCATGCGCTACATCGGCTCGGGCGACGTCTACTCGCGCACGGTGGACGAGAGCGAGGAGCGCCTGCTCAGGCTGATCGACCACCAGGAGCGGCACGGGTTCAGCCTGTGGGCGGTCACCGACCGGGAGACGGGGTCGCTCCTCGGCGACGCGGGCCTCATCCTGTACGCCCACGAGGGCCCGGAGGTCGAGCTCGGCTTCCGGCTCGGGAAGCCGCACTGGGGCCGGGGGTTTGCGACCGAGGCCGCCGCCGCCTGGCTCGAGCACGGGTTCCGCGAGCTCGGCCTCGACCGGATCGTGGCCGTGACGCATCCGGAGAACGTGGCCTCCCAGCGCGTGCTCGAGAAGACCGGCATGCGCTTCTCCGGCATCACGCAGTACGAGGGCGCCCCGGCTCGGCTCTACGTCGCCGAGCGCCTCTAGCCGGCGACGAGGGCGAGGGCTGCGTTCCAGTCGGCGACGAAGCGCTCGATCCCGAACCGCGCGAGCGCGGTTCGCCGCGCGCCTTCGCCGAGCCTCGCTGCGTGCGCCCGGTCACGCAGGAGCTCCTGCATCCGCTCGAGCAGGCGGTCGACGTTCGTGTCGCAGTAGCCGTTGACGCCGTTCTCGACGACGACGCCGTGCTCGGTCGTCCCCAGCGCGACGACGGGCATGCCGAGCATCATCGCCTCGCAGACGGCCAGCCCGAGGCTCGTGTAGCGGATCGGGTTGAAGAGGAAGCGGTAGCGCGCCTGGAAGGCGGGAAGGGCGGCGTGCGAGACCTCGCCCAGGCCGCCCCGCTCGCCTTCGGAGCCGAGCCCGACCAGGTCGACCGGCACGGACTCCCGGACCCGCCGGTACACGTCGGCGCCTACCCGGCGCCCGCGCAGCGGGAGGTTGTTGACGAGCGCGAGCGCGCGGGGGAGCTCTCCCGACCAGCGGACGTCGCCGTGCAGGGCGACGCCGTGCTCCACGACGCGCGTCGGCGTGCGGCCCGAGTCCCACATGAGGGCGTTGAAGTGCGTCACGTGCACGAGGAGCGCCCGGGGGTCGTCGACCGGATGGCGCTGGTCGACCGGATGCTCACGCGGAGGGTCGTGCTCGAGGTGGATCGCCGGCAGGCGTTGCTGCGCCGTCGAGAGGAGGCGCGCCCGCTCCTCGCGCCACTGCGCGTGTGTCTGCGAGAGGACGACGTCGAGCTCGAGCCGGCGGACGTCGCCGGCCGGAACCTCGTGCAGGTTCTCGGGCCAGGGGAAGCCGCCTTCCGGAAGGCCCGCGTAGTCAGGCGGGCGCCCTTCCTTGACCGGAACGAAGAGGTCGTGGGGAACGTGAGCCAGGTAGTAGAGGTAGCTGCCGTGCACGTGCCAGGTGAGGACGCGCAGCCGGCGCATCAGGCCGGGACGCCGAGGAGCGCGTCGGCGGCCGCGACGACCGGGCCCGGCCGGTCCGGGCGGACGACGACCCGGTGGAGCTCGCCGTCGAGGGGGCACCAGCGCTCCGGGTCCGAGGTCGTCACGACGACCACGCTCGGCGTCCGCAGCGCGGCCGCCAGGTGAGCGGTGCCGGTGTCGTTCGAGACGAGGAGGCGCCCGCCGGCGACGAGGGCGCCGAGCGCGCCGAGCGAGGTGCGGCCGGCCAGGTCGAGCGCGTGGCGACGCATCGCGCTGGCCACGGCGCGCGTCACCCTGGCCTCCGCGGCGGTGCCTGTGAGGACGATCCGGAGCCCGCGCGCCGCGAGGGTGTCGGCGACGGCCGCGAAGCGATCCGGAGGCCAGGGACGCGCCGAGCGGGCGCCGGGGTGGATGCACGCGTAGGCCCGCGAAGCGAGGTCGGGCGCCGCCGAGCGGAGCTCGGCCTCGTCCTCGGCGCGCACGGGGAACTCGAGCTCGTCGCCCTGCGGCTCGAGGCCGAGCGCGCGGGGCAGCGCGAGCAGGCGGTGGATCTCGTGCCCGTGCGCGGGATAGGGGAAGGTGAGCTCGGGGTCGGGCCGGAAGGCGTCCCGCGTCGCGAACGCCGCCACCCGGCTTGCCCCGAGCAGGGCGGTGAGGACGTTCGAGACGCGGCCCGACCCGTGGAGCTGCACCGCGAGGTCGAAGCAGCGCGACTGGGCCTCGGCGAGGAAGGCCGGCAGCTCGCGGATGCGCGGCTCGCTCTCGGGGAGCCCGGGGAACCCGGGCAGCGCCAGGTAGTCGTCCACGAGGTGCGGAAGCCGCCCGGCGAGCTCGCGCGCCCAGGGAAGCCCGACGAGCGTGATCTGCGCCTCCGGGAGCCCCGCCCGGAACGCGCGCAGCGCCGGCGTCGCGCAGAGCATGTCCCCGAGCAGGAGCGCCCGGACGATCGCGACGCGGCGCGGCGCAAGGCCCTCGAGGGGGTGCGCTGGCACCCACCCACTCTAGGCGGCCACGTTTCCGGCTCCCAGAAGAGGAGAAGTAGGGGAAAACGATGCGGGTTCTGGGCGTCAACGCGGTCTTCCACGACCCGGCGGCCGCACTCGTCGTCGACGGCGTCACCCTCGCGGCCGCTGAGGAGGAGCGGTTCTCGCGACGAAAGCACGGGAAGCCGCCCGTCGCCTTCTCGACCTGGGAGCTCCCCGAAGCCGCCGCGCGCTGGTGCCTTGCGCAGGCGGAACTCGAGCCCGGTGACCTCGACGCGGTCGCGTACTCGTACGATCCCTCCCTCGCCTGGCAGCCGAACGGGGATATCACCGCCGAGAACTGGGAGGGCCTGCGCACGCTGTACGCGCGCCGCGCCCCGCTCTTTCTCAAGACCGCTCTCCCCGGGCTCGACCCGTCGAAAGTGCGGTTCGTCGCCCACCACGTGGCGCACGCGGCGTCCGCGCACCTGGCCTCGCCGTACGAGACGTCGAGCGTCATGGTCCTCGACGGGCGCGGGGAGCGGACGTCGTACCTCGCCGGCCGCTACCAGAACGGACGGCACGAGGTCCTGGGCGTTCAGGAGCTCCCGCACTCGCTCGGGCTCCTGTACGAGGAGGCGACGGCGCACCTCGGCTTCACCCGCTCCTCCGACGAGTACAAGGTGATGGCGCTCGCCTCCTACGGCGAGCCGCGCTGGCTCCCGAAGCTTCGCGAGCTCGTCCGCACGGACGGAGCGGGGGGGTTCACGGTCGCGGCCGTGGACTGGAGCTCGTTCGTCGCCCCGCGGGGCAAGGACGACGACTGGGGTGCGCCGCACGCGGACCTGGCGGCGAGCGTGCAGGCGCGTCTCGAGGAGTGCCTGCTCGACCTTGCCCGCTGGCTGCACGCGCGCACCGGGGATCGCTACCTGACCATGGCCGGCGGAGTCGCGCTCAACTGCGTCGCGAACTCCCGGCTCTCGGTCGAGGGCCCGTTCGAGGGGATCTGGGTGCAGCCTGCGGCGGGCGACGCAGGAACCGCCCTGGGCGCGGCCCTCCACGTCGCGAGGGAGCTCGGCGACGAGGTGGAGCCCATGCCGGGTGCCGCGCTCGGGCGCGAGTGGTCCGACGAGGAGCTCGAGCGGTACCTCCGGACCGCGAGCGTCCGCTACGAGCGCCCCGACGACATCGCGAGCGCTGCGGCCGACGTCCTGGCGGGGGACGGGATCGTGGCCTGGTTCCAGGGACGCAGCGAGTACGGGCCCCGGGCTCTCGGGCACCGAAGCCTGCTCGCGCATCCCGGCCACACGCGGAACCTCGAGCGCCTGAACGACGTCAAGGGGCGCGAGCAGTTCCGGCCCGTGGCGCCGATGGTTCTCGAGGAGCGAGCGCACGAGATCTTCGAGGGGCCTCTCCCGAGCCCCTACATGCTCTTCGTCCACCGCGTCAGGCCCACGTGGCGCGACCGCATCCCCGCCGTCGTGCACGTCGACGGCACGGCGCGCATCCAGACGGTCGCCCGCGCGGACGAGCCCCTCGTCGCGCGGATGCTGCAAGCGTTCGAGGAGCGGGCCGGCCTCCCGGTCGTCGTCAACACGAGCCTGAACACCGCCGGGCGACCGATGGTCGACGACCCGCGAGACGCGCTCGAGTGCTTCGGCTCCTCTCCCGTCGACGCGCTCGCTCTCGGGCCCTTCCTCGTCCGGCGGCGGTCCTGAGCGGATGTCCGAGACGCCCTCCGTCGATGTCGTCATCCCCACCGTAGGGCGGCCCACCCTCCGCACGCTGCTCGAGGCGCTCGCCGCCGCTCGGGGCCCGTGCCCCCGCCGGGTGCTCGTCGTGGACGACACGGGCGGCGACGCCCCCCTGCCCGCTGTGCCGGGGCTTCCATACGAGCGCCTCCGCGGCCCCGGCCGCGGTCCAGCTGCCGCCCGGAACGCCGGCTGGCGGCGCTGCGACGCGGAGTGGGTGGCCTTCCTGGACGACGACGTCGTTCCCTCGCCCGAGTGGCTCGCGCACCTCGCCCGCGATCTCGCCGCGGCCGGCGAGGACGTTGCCGCGAGCCAGGGGCGGATCGTCGTCCCGCTGTCCCGCACGCGACCGGCGACGGACTGGGAGCGAAACGTGGCGGGGCTCGAGCGCGCCCGCTGGCCCACCGCGGACATCGCGTACCGGCGGCGCGTCCTCACCGAGGTCGGGGGCTTCGACGAGCGCTTCCGGCGTGCGTACCGCGAGGACGCCGAGCTCGCCCTGCGCGTGGAGAAGGCGGGCTACCGCCTCGCCCGCGGCACTCGCACGGTGGAGCACCCGGTGCGCCCGGCGCGGCCGTGGGCGAGCCTCACCGCGCAGAAGGGGAACGCCGACGACGTCCTGCTCGAGCGGCTCCACCCGGGCTGGCGGCGGCACGACGGAGAGCCGCGCGGGCGCCGCGCGCGCCACGTGGCGACGACGGCCGCAGGCGCTGCGGCCCTCGCTGCCTGGTCGCTCGGGCGGAGAAGGACGGCCGCGCTCGCGTCCGCCGCCTGGATCCTCGGCAGCGGCGAGCTCGCGCTCGCCCGCATCCTTCCGGGGCCGCGGACGGCTGGCGCCGTGGCGGCGATGCTCGCGACGAGCGTCGCTCTGCCCGCGGCCGCAACGGCGTGGTGGCTCCTGGGCCTCGTTCGCTGGCGCGGCGTGCGCCCTCTGACGCAGCGGCCCGCCGCGGTGCTCCTCGACCGCGACGGCACCCTCGTGGCGGACGTCCCCTACAACGGCGACCCGGACCGCGTCGTCCCGATGCCCGGCGCGCGCGAGGCGCTCGACCGCCTTCGGGCGCTCGGGATCCCCACCGCGGTCGTCTCGAACCAGAGCGGCATCGGGCGC
>JACVSB010000311.1 GCA_014534155.1 Thermoleophilia bacterium | reverse complement strand
GCGGGCATGCGCCCCGTGGTCGAGGTTATGTACGAGGACTTCCTGACCCTCGCGATGGAGCAGATCGTCAATCAGGCGGCGAAGCACCGGTACATGTCCGGGGGCCAGGTGACGGTGCCGCTGACCGTCCGGACGCAGGGCGGGTCCGGCTGGTCGCCGGGTGCCCAGCACGCGCAGCAGGTGGAGGCGTGGTTCGTGCACGTTCCCGGGCTGAAGGTCGTCTTCGCGTCGACGCCCTCCGACGTTCGCGGGCTCCTGTGGTCGGCGATCTACGACGACAACCCGGTCGTCTTCTTCGAGCATCGGACGCTCTACGGCCTGAAGGAGGACCTGCCGGAGGACATCGAGCCCATCCCGCTCGGGCGGGCGCGTGTCCACCGCGAGGGCGAGGACGTCACGGTCGTCGCGACGGGTCGGCTTCTCCACGAGGCGCTCGCGGCCGCGAACGATGCCGAGGAGCAGGGAGTCTCCGTGGAGGTCGTCGACCCGCGCACGCTCCAGCCGCTCGACGAGGACACGATCGTCGACTCGGTGAAAAAGACGAACCGCTGCGTGGTGGCGCACGAGGCGGTGACTCGAATGGGATTCGGGGCCGAGGTGGCGGCCGTGGTCCAGCACCGCGCGTTCGACTGGCTCGACGCGCCCATCGAGCGCGTGGGCGCGAGGTTCACGCCGATCCCGTTCGCGCCGACCATGGAGGAGTGGGTCGTTCCGCACGCCAACGACGTCCTCGCGGCGGTGAACCGCACCGTGCAACGAGATGGCCGTTGAGCTGACCCTCCCGCGGCTCGGACAAGGGATGGAGGCCGGCACGATCGTGCGCTGGCTCAAGTCCGAGGGGGACACCGTCGAGAAGGGAGAGCCGCTGTACGAGCTCGACACGGAGAAGGTCACCCAGGAGGTCGAGGCGGATGCGAGCGGCGTGCTGCTCAGGATCGTCGCGCGCGAGGGTGAGGAGGTCGCCGTCGGAAAGCCGGTCGCGATGATCGGCGCGCCGGGCGAGGCGACGGCCGACTCTCCCGACGGCGACTCGGCCGACTCCGAGGATGCCGAGACGCCCTCGCGAGTCGAGCCCGACGAAGGCGGCGCGGAAGTGGGCGCCGAGAAGCCCGCGGAGGCGCCGGCCCGCGAGCCCGAGCGCCGGCGTGGGCGCGAGGCGAGCGCGAGCTCTTCACCCGCTGGGGACGGCAGCTCCCCGGAGACGGCCCCCGCCCGGATCAAGGCCTCGCCGCTCGCGCGCCGGATCGCGCGCGAGCGCGGAGTCGAGCTCTCGGGCCTGACGGGAACCGGTCCCGACGGGCGCATCGTGGCCGAGGACGTGGAGCGCGCGGCCGCGCCGGCCGCCGCTGCTCCCGCCCCAGACCAGCCCGAGGACGTCGAAGTGGTAGCGCTTTCGGCCGTCCGGCGGACGATCGCGCGGAGGCTGACGGAGGCGTGGGAGGTCCCGGCATTCCAGATCTCCATGTCCGCCGACATGACGAGGGCGGCGCAGCTGCGGGCAAGGCTCGTCGAGTCCGCCCCCGACGGTTCTCGACCCACGATCACGGACATCTTGATTCGCGCGGCAGCGGCCGCGCTGACGCGCCACCGCCCGGTGAACGCGCACTTCGCCGGCGACTCCGTCCGGCTCTTCGCGGCGGTCAACTGCGGCGTCGCCGTCGCGATCCCGCAGGGCCTGGTGGTGCCCGTGATCCGAGACGCCGAGCGAAAGACCATCCGCGAGCTCGCCGCCGAGCGCGAGGAGCTCATCGCGCGCGC
>JACVSB010000076.1 GCA_014534155.1 Thermoleophilia bacterium | reverse complement strand
TCCTGCACGTGGCGGAGCCCGCGCTCAAGCGGGTCGGCGAGCTCTGGGCGGCCGGCGAGCTCCGCGTGGCCGACGAGCACGCCGTCTCGGAGCTCACACGCGGGAAGGTGCGGGCGCTTCTCGACGGCGCGGTCGCTGGCCCCCGCGGGTGGATCGTCCTCTGCTGTGTCCCAGGCGAGCGGCACGAGCTGGGTCTCCTCACGCTCGCCGCGCTCCTCCACGCGGACGGGTGGGCGGTGCTCTACCTGGGGGCGGACACGCCGCTTCGGGAGGCGCTGGCGCTCGCACAGGCCAACGGCGCCCGGGCGCTCTGCGTCTCGGCGACCCTCGCCGAGTCCGCACGGGCGGCCGAGCCCGACCTCGCGGAGATCGAGGCGAGCGGGCTTCCGCTCCTCAGGGGAGGAAACGCGTACGGCGGCGAGCCGGCCGGCGCCGCCGTGCACCGCGTCCGCCTGCTCGCCGAGAGCGCCGTCCCCGACTAGACCGTGCGCGACCGCCTGCGCGCTAGGCTCGAGGGCAGGCGCGTCGTGCTGGAGCCGCTCACCGCCGCGCACGCCGACGGGCTCTGGCGGGCAGCCGCAGATCCGGAGGTCTGGCGCTGGATGACGACCGATGCCTCCGCGAGCCGAGCCGCGTTCGACTCGTGGATCGCGCGGGCGCTCGAGAACGCGGCCACCGGCCTCGAAGCCCCCTTCGCCGTGCTCTCCGCCGCCGACGGGCGACCGCTCGGTTCGACGCGCTACCTCGCGCTCGCCCCCGAGCATCGCCGCCTCGAGATCGGGTTCACCTGGCTCACGCGCGCCGCGTGGGCGACCGGAGCGAACGCCGAGGCGAAGCTCCTCCTCCTCGAGCATGCGTTCGACCGCCTGGGCTGCCTGCGCGTCGAGTTCAAGACCGACGCGCGAAACGTCCGTGCGCGCCGCGCTCTCGAGGCGCTGCCCGCCCGCTTCGAGGGCATCTTCCGCAAGCACATGCTCGTCCGCGGCGGCACGCCGCGCGACTCCGCGTGGTACGCGATCACGGACGAGGAGTGGCCCGCGGTTCGCGAGAACCTCCACCGCCGCCTCCATCCTCCCTCCCCCCGCGGGCAAGAAATCGAGGCCGGCGCTCCTCCGCCTTTACCGGGCTAGCCGCGCCCAGAGCTCGGCGCAGACACGGGGATTCGCGCCCGCGACGGCACGCGAGCGGGCGACGACGTCGAGGCGCGCCCGGCCGAGGGGCGGATGCTCGGGGAGCTCGATGGCGAGGCCGCGCTCCCGTACGAGGAGCTGCGCGGCGGCGATGTCGACGCTTCGCGCCGGCTTCAGCGAGCAGACGGCGTCGACCCGCCCGGCGGCGAGATGGCAGAGCGAAAGGGCGAGGGAGCCGAAGACGCGGGTCCGGTAGGCGAGCCCGACCATCGCCGCCGCCTTCTCCGCGAGGAGATCCGTCCGGGTCGCCTCCATGGCGAGAAGCTCGATCTCCTCCTTCGGCGCCGGACCGTCGAGCGGCTTCCCGGCGAGCTGGACGCCCTCGCCTCGCACCGCGGTCCACTCCTCGAACGTCCCGTAGTCGTGGACGTAGGCCAGGAAGACGTCGTCCATCGTGGGGCCGCGGGCAAGCGCGATCGAGAGGGCGAAGAGCGGCAGGTTGCGCTTTGCGTTCAGGCTCCCGTCGATCGGGTCGACGACCACCCACAGGCCGTCCGGAGTCTCCCCGTAGCGCTTCTCGCCGAGCTCCTCGGAGACGAGCGTGAACGACCGGCCGCCGGCCGCGGCGCGCTCGAGGACGGAGACGACGGCGGCCTCGGCGGCCGCGTCGACGGCCGTCGTCTCGTCGCCGCCCATCCCCTCGCCGACGGTCGGCTCGCGCTCGGCGCGCGTCGGAAGCTCGGCCAGGGCGCGCCCGACTGCGGCGCTGGCGGCGCGGCAGATCTCGAGCCACTCGCTCATTCGTCGAGCGGCGAGAAGAGGATGCCGCTCGTCAGCTTCGGAAAGAAGTAGGTGGACTTCGCGGGCATCGTCTCGCCGGCGAGCGCGACCGCTTCCACCTGGCTGATCGTCGGGGCGCGCACGAGGAAGGCGGCCGAGGCACGGCCCGTGCGCACGGCGTCCTCGGCCTCGGCGGCGCTCGGGGTGAAGCGGACGGGGCAGAGTCCAAGCTGGGCGATCGCCGCCGTGTCGAGAACGGCGAGCGGATCGCCGTCGCGCGGTGCCTGGGCGAGGAGCGTCTCGTCGGGGCGAAGGAGGACGAACGCAGCACGGTTCCTCGGCAGGGCCTCGAGCCGCGCGAGCCCCTCGGAAGCTCCCCCTGCGAGCGCCGTCACGGTGAAGCGGCCGTTCAGCGCCGGCACGGGACCGGCGACGAGGCGATGGGTGGGGAAGATGACGAGCCCCGGGTCGGAGCGGCTGACGAGCGCGGCGAGGACGTGCGCAGTTTCTTCGCTCGCCTGCTCCTCGTGGAACCGGAGAGCCGTCTCGTAGCGATGGTGGCCGTCGGCGATGATCGTCCGGCCCCGAACGCTCGCGAGCGCCCCGGCGAGGTCGTCGTCCTCGCCGATCCGCCAGAGCCGGCTCGCGACGCCCGAGAACGTGACGGCGAGGTCCGGCGCTCGTGCGGGCGCCGGAGGGGGCGGTGGTCCTTCGTGCAGGAGGAGGACCGGAGTGAGCTTCGTGCGGACGGCGCGAAGGAGCTCGAGGCGCGTTGCTTTCTGGCTCGGCACGGTTCGCTCGTGCGGGAGGACGGCGCCGGCGGCGTAGGGCTCGAGGCGGATTCGGGCGACGAGAGCGCGCCGCGTGCGGCCCCGGTCGTCGGGCCCCGTAAAGGACTCCTCGAGGAGCCAGGCGGCGGGCGCCGCGTCCCGTACGAGGACGCCGTCGGCGCGCCACTCGGCCAGCGTGCGAGCGGCGTCGCCCGGCGAGGCGGGCTGGATCAGCCGGATGACGTTGTACGGGCTCTCACCGAGGAGGCGGCTCCGCTCGGCGGGCGTGACGACGTCGTGCGGCGGCGCGACGAGCGTCTCCAGCGGGCCGGCGCGCCGAGCGTCGTAGCGAAGCGCGCGGAACGGCTTCAGTCGGGCCACCCAGCGGCAACGTACCATCCGTCGCCGCGCCTAGACTCGGGACACGTGAGCGTCGCGGTCCCTGAGCGCGTCGCCGGGCGAAGCGGGGAGCGCACCACGGTCGCGAGCCTCGTCGAGGACCGGATCGTCGAGGGCGTATTCGCAGTGGCGCGCAAGCGGCGCCTGACGACGAGGGCCGGGCGGCCGTACCTCGCGCTCGAGCTCGTCGACCGGACGGGCCACGTCGAGGGCCGGGTGTGGAGCGACGTCGAGCTCCTCGACGCCCGCTTCCGCGAAGGCGACGCGGTCCGCGTCCTCGCGCGGGTCGAACGGTTCCGGGACCGTCTCCAGCTCGACGTACGCTCGGTCGAGCCCGCGGACACGGACGCGTCGTCGCTCGTCCCCGAGAGCCACCGCGATCTCGATGAGCTCGACGGCTACTTCGAGTTCCTCGCGGCCGAGGTTTCGCACCCCGGGCTGGCGGAGGTCGTGGCGAACTTCGTTGCCGACGGCGAGCTGCGCGCGCGCCTGCGCTCGCTGCCCGCCACGCCCACGGGGCACCACTCGTACGCGGGCGGCCTCCTTGAGCACACGGTCGCAGTCGCGACGCTGTGCCGCGAGGCGGCCGAGCTCCACCGCCGCTTGCGCCGAGACCTCCTCGTGACGGCCGCGCTGCTCCACGACGTCGGGCGGACGCGCGAGCTCGGGCCTGGGCCCATCTTTCGCGCTACGACGGAGGGCGCGCTTCTCGGCCACGTGCACCTCGGGGTCCGGATCGTGGAGCAGCGGGCGGGAACGCTCCCGGTCGAGATCCGCGCCGAGCTCCTGCACGCGGTCGCCTCGCACCACGACGCGCGCGCTGCGCAGACGGCGGAGGCGCTCGTCGTCGTCCACGCGAACGCGCTCGACGCGGCCGCCGCGACGCGACGGGTCGAGACCCCCGAGCGCTAACGTCCTCGCCGTGGACGGGCGTAGGCTGCTGGCGATCTACCTCAACGACCACCTCGGGGGGGCGACGGCGGGAATCGAGCTGACGAAGCGCTCGCTTCGCTCCAACCGGGGGAGTGAGCTGGGTCGGTTCCTCGCAGGGCTCGTCGGCGAGCTCGAGGAGGACCGGCAGGCGTTGCGCCGCGTGATGGCGGCGCTCGGAGTGCGCCCGAGTGCCCTCAAGCAGGCGGCCGGCGTCGTCGCCGAACGCGTGGGGAGGCTGAAGCTGAACGGGCGGGTCGCGGGCTACTCGCCGCTCTCGCGCGTGCTCGAGCTCGAGGGCCTCGTCATGGCGGTCGAGGGCAAGCTCAGCCTCTGGGAGCACCTGCGCGAGGTCGTCCCCGCGGGCACGGACGTCGACTTCGACGCGCTGGCGGAGCGGGCGCAGCGCCAGCAGAGGACGCTGACCGAGTTCAAGCTCGCGGCGGCCCGGCACGCGTTCACCGGCGAGGGCCGCGACGGCTAGAGGCGGCCGGCAAGCGCGCGCCCGAGCCCCTCGACCGCGTCGGGCACGAGCCGGTAGTACGACCACGTTCCCTGGCGGCGCGCCTCGACGAGGCCGGCCTCCCGCAGCACGCGGAGGTGGTGCGAGACGGTCGGCTGGGCGAGGCCGAGCTCGGGGACGAGCGCGCAGACGCAGACCTCGCCGGCCCGTGCAAGGCGGTTCACGATCGCCACGCGAGCCGGATCCGCGAGCGCGCGGAATCGGCCCGCAAGCGCATCCCGCTCGTGCGCGGAGAGGAGCGGCGCACCGGGCGCACAGCAGAGAGTCGTCGAGAGGAAGGACTTATTCATCGATCAAGATCGATATAGTAGCGGCGTCGAGCGAAAGGAGGCGCCTATGCCCTCGTGCTGCGACGGTTGCGAGTGCGGGAGCGGCTGCTGCTGCTGCTGACCGTGCACGCTCTCCCCGCTTCGGGGAGGCGATGACGCCGGCGGGCCGGCGGCGAGATCGCGGCCGGCCCGCCCCCGACGGTCAGCGGGGCGGGCTGAAGCGGACGTTCAGGACGTCCCCGTCCTCCACGGGGTAGTTCCTGGCCTCGAGGCGCACGAGACCCCGGCGCTTCGCTTCCGCGTGCGATCCCGACGCCACGAGGACGTCCCAGCTGACGACCTCGCAGCGGATGAAGCCGCGCGCGATGTCCGTGTGGATCTCCGCCGCGGCGTCGAGGGCCGTCTGCCCGCGCCGGAGCGTCCAGGCCCGCGTCTCGTTCTCGCCCGCGGTGAAGAAGGTGAGGAGGTTGAGCGCCTCGAAGAGCCGCGAGACGACGGCCTGAGCCGCCGGCGGCCCGTTCCGGAAGGCCGACGCCTCCACGTCGGAGAGCTCGGCCAGCTCCGCCTCGAGCTTCAGGTCGATCCCGGCAGGCCCGTTCACGAGCGGGACGACCGGCTTCGTCGTCAGCGGCTCGAGCGCCCCGGGCAGCGGCGCTCCGTAGTCGCGGAGCGTTCGTCCTTCGTCGAGGTGCGCGAGGAGCGCCGCGAGCTCCTCGGCCTCCTTCCGGAGCGCCGCGTCACCCGACTTCGCACGCTTCTGGACGCGCTCGAGACGCCGCTCGACGTGCTCTCGGTCCGCGACCAGGAGCTCGAGCTCGAGCGTCTCGAGGTCCCGCTCCGGCTGCGCCTCCGCCGACCACCCGTCGAGGACGGCGACGAGGGCGTCCACCTCGCGCAGGGCACCGAGGAGGCGACGGCCGCTCCCCGGCACGTCGACGACGCGCACGGCCGCCGGCGTGACCTTGCGCGCGCCCACGAGCCCCGCGACCCGCTCCAGGCGCTCGTCGACGATCGGGGCCATGCCCACGTTCTCCTTCTCCGCCACCGTCGCGTACGCGGTCACGTGCGCGCCCGCGTTCGTGAGGACGTTGAAGAGCGTCGTCTTGCCCGCGTTCGGTAGCCCGACGATGCCGGCCTGGAGCGCCACCTCGGCGCAGGCTAGGCGAGCGCCCGGGCTAGCGCGCGAGCTGGCGCTCGAGCGAGGCGAGCGCCCGGTGCTGGAGCGACTTGATCGCTCCTTCGCTCTTTCCCAGGATGGCCGCGACCTCGCCGTTCGAGAAGCCGAAGAGCAGCTTGAGCGTGAGGACCTGCTGCTGGTCGGAGGAGAGGCGATCGATCATCCCGAGCATCGCCTCGCGCCCGATCGTGTCCATCGCCGCTTCCTCGGCCGAGCGCTCGAGCGCGTCGTCTGCTTCAGGCACGTTCTCTTCGGGCTGCCAGCGGCGCCCTGCCCGGAAGTGATCCATCGCGAGGTTGTGCGCGATCCGAAACAGCCAGGCCGAGAAGGGCACGGAGCGCCAGGCGAAGCGGTCGATCGACTCGAGCATCCGGGTGAAGGTCTGGTTGGTCAGATCCTCCGCGTCGTGGCGGTTCCCGACGGAGAGCTGGAGGTACCCGTAGATCTTGTCGAAGTGCAGGAGGTAGAGATCCTCGAAAGCGCTTCGATCGCCCGTCTGCGCCCGCTCGACGAGCGCGCGCACGCGCAGGGACGACGCGTGCGCCGCGGTGCCCTCGCCCGGGTCGGTTCTCTGCGTCGTGACCGCCGCTTCTCTCGTTACCACGCCTCTTCCTCGCGCGCCGCCACAGGCGGCGCCCTCCACACCCACGTAAGCAGAAAACGACCGAAAGACAAGCGACGTCCGCAGGCGCCTAGCCCGTGCGGCCGAACCCGATCTGGCTCTCGCGAGAGAAGCGCTTGAGGTAGAGGACGCCCCGCAGCGGGATGACGTACTTCCCGTCCTCCGCCTCGAGCTCGAACGCGCCGTCGGGGGCTCCGGCCAGGGCGCGCGCCAGCTCGTCGGCCGCGGCGGGCGCGACGAGAGGGCCGATCGTGTGACCTCCCTGGAACGCAATCTCGAGGCGGACGTGCTCGGAGCTAGCCACGAGATCCGACCATCTCGACCAGGACGCCTTCGACGGAGTCAGGGTGGACGAACGACACCTCGTGGCCGGCGAGCCCCGGCCGGGGCTCGCGGTCGATGACGTCGGCGCCCTCACGCTCGAGCTCGGCGATCGCCGCTGCGAGGTCCTCGACCTCGAAGGCGATGTGGTGCATCCCCGGCCCCCGCTTGGCGAGGAAGCGACCGACGGCGGTATCCGCCGCAAGCGGGGAAACGAGCTCGACGCGTCCCTCCCCGACGAGCAGGTAGACCGCGTCTACGCCCTGCTCCTCGATCCGCCCGCGCAGCTCGACCTCCGCCCCGAAGAGGCGGATGTAGTCGTGCACCGCGCGCTCGAGGTCGGAAACCGCCATGGCGACATGGTGGAGGCCACCGCTCCGCACGCGCGCGATCCTAGCGAGAGGCCGGAAGCTTCCGGAGCCGCCTAATCCGGCAGCGAGACGACGCGCGGAGCACCGACGATCTCGGCCGCGTTCGACTCGGCCGGGATCCCCGCGAAGAGGCGCTCGAGCTCGGCGCGGTCAAGCGTCTCCTTCTCGAGCAGGGAGCCCGCGAGCGCGTCGAGCGAAGCGCGATGCTTGCTGAGCAGGCGGAGCGCCTCCCGGAACGCGTGGTCGGTGAGGCGCGCCTGCTCCTGGTCGCGCACCTGCTTCGTCGCCTCCGAGAGCGCGTAGTTGTCGGCGCGCATGGTTCGCGACGCCACCTCGTCGCCCATTCCGAACTCGAAGACCATCCGCCTGGC